>JAFYZG010000092.1 GCA_017548825.1 Oscillospiraceae bacterium | reverse complement strand
TCGGCGCTCTGCTGCGTTCTGGGAAGATCCAGTATGTCCGGCAGCACTCCCGCAAGGCCCGCGCATCCCGCGAAGACGTTCTCGCCTTCTTCTATCAGTTCCGATGCGGTCTTTCCGAGTTCCTCATCGGTGGCTGCGTCGTAGACTTCGATATTCTCTCCGCCCTGGCTCTTAAGAATCTCCCTGACGTCGGATACGGTGACCGGGTTGAACGGATCTCTTGAGAAGACGCTCTCGGATACCGGTACTCCGTTTATGTAGTGGATGCCGCCCTTTGTTATCCTGTTCATGAGAGGATATGACGGAAGGAAATGTATCTTTTCCGTTCCCAGCGCGTCTCTCATGGCTGAGAGCTCGGCTCCGGGATTTCCGCGCAGCGCGGAATCGGTCTTTTTATAGAAATAATTGAAACCGAGATCTTTGACTTCGCTGACGAAGTCACGGACTGCTTCATAGGCTTTATCGGGGGAGATATGCCTGGTCTCCAGCACACACACTGAAACGCTCTCTTCCCTGCCGCTCTCTATTTTCCCCTGAGGGAGATAGACTCTGGTGGGGATCCCGGCGGCGGAGAAACAGACGCCTGTATCCATCGCGCCGGTGACGTCGTCCGCTATGATGAGCAATCTGTTAGTCATATCCATATCTTCTCTCCGATTATGGTAATAATATACAGAAACCTTAATACTGTAGATATAGCGAACAGATGAAAAGGTCGTTTCAAAATGAAACACACGAAAAAACCCATTGTGTTCCCGTATGACAACATGTATAATCAGATCAATGGTACGTTTCATTTTGAAACACTTTGGAGATATTCGATGAGCAACGACGGAATACTGCGGTCCGAGACTGATTTCCTCAGGAGGGTGATCTCGGAAAATAACGATTTCCAGATAATTGTCCTCGACAGTTCCGGGGAGGCTTTGACGCCGGTCCCCTCCCATCTCACTCTTCTGCTTCCCGTACTCAGGGAACACATGGCTGAGATAGATGAAAACGAAAGCTGCAGGCTCGTCAGGAGACGCGGGGGCTCTGTATACCGCATCAACGGAAATACGGACCGCTCCATGGGAGAAAAGAGATATGTGTTTTATATCTCGAACAATGTCTCTCCCTCTTCCGACAACGGCAGCATCACTCACTATGATCCGGAGGAGATCCAGAACGACGTAGACGCATCGGTGTTCGGGATAACACATACGGAATCCCTGTATGAGTCCGAGCTGTCCGAGATAATGAGCCGCAGCGAACCTGTGCTGATCTCCGGCGAGATAGGCATAGGCAAAGACCATATGGCAAAGACCATATACCTGAGCAGCCGCCGGCACCGCGACCAGTTCGTAGTAGTCAACTGCACCAGGATAAACGCGCGGAACTGGAACAGTCTGATCAGATGGGAAGATTCCCCTCTATATGACGTAGGCAACACCATTTTCATTCAGAATCTGGACGCACTGACATACGACCAGGTCATGCAGCTGCTCACGGCGATAGACGACAGCCGGTGCGCCGAGCTCAACAGGATAGTGATCTCCTGCTCAGAGCAGAGAGCCCTGACCGAGGAGAAGAACCACCAGATACTTCAGACTATCAACAGGCTTCACTGCCAGGTGCTCTTCATGAAGCCGCTGCGCGGCCAGGACATGGCGATCCGCAACTCGGTACGTCTCATGCTGGATCACCTCAGCAGGAGGTACACATACGCCATGGGAACTATACAGCCTCAGGCTCTCAACGACCTTGTCAACTTCGGGTGGCCGCAGAACATAGAGCAGCTCAAGAGAGTCATGGAGAAACTGGTCATCGCTGCGGGAAACAGGACTATTACGCCGGAGATCGTCTCATCCGTCCTCAACTCAGAGGTCAGCCTGGTACAGGCTGACGACGGAAGCTCCAGCACCAACATCATAGACATCAACCGGCCTCTTTCCGAGATCGAGCACGAGATCGTGGAACTGGTCCTCGCCCAGACCGGCGGCAACCAGACCGAGGCCGCGAAAAGACTGGGGATCGGCAGGAGCACCCTGTGGCGCATAAGGAAGGGAGACAGGCAGGATGAGTGAATTAAAGTCCATACTGATAAAGGACACGACGCGGGAAGAGCGCGAGAGGATCGTACAGCAGGCGCTTTACGGCAGCTGCGGCATCGACTGCGAGTTCTGCGCCGGATGCGACATCCGCGGCGGAGGAAGGACAGACAGTATCTATCAGCCGTACATCGACGGCCTGATGGAGATAAGCGAGATCAACGCGAGATACAGAGCGCCGTTCGTCCGCTGAAAAACTTTAGTAAATGAAAAAGGGCAGCTTCCTTCAGGAAACTGCCCTTGTTTTTTGTTGATCAATGGCCCCAGCCGTTGTTGAAGCCGCCCTGCATGCCGCCTCCCGGCATCCCTCCGCCCATCATCTGGTTGGTGATGGTGCTGATCTGGGAGCCGTTGACATAGATGGTGCCTCCGGTCCAGCTGATGGTGCCGTCCGCGTCGAAGGAGGACTGCCCGTTTATGTCGATCGTTCCTCCGGTGATGGTGAGGTATCCGTTGGAATCAACGGCGTCGGTGTCCCCCGCTCCCATGTCGATGCTGATCTCCCCTCCGTTGATGGTGATGCCGACGCTGAGAGCCTTGGATTTCTGGCCGGCGTTGATCCCGTCGTCGGTGGCAGTGATATCGACCGTGCCTCCGTTGATCTCCACCTGAGTGGCCTCCAGACCTTCCGCTGCGGTGATGTTAAGCTCGCCGCCGTTCACTGTAAGAACGGTGGTCGCGTGGATGGCGTCATCCTTGGCGGTGATGTTGAGATCTCCTCCCTCGATGGTGATCCACCCGACTGTGTTGTCCTCGTCGTATTCCGCATG
>JAFYZG010000091.1 GCA_017548825.1 Oscillospiraceae bacterium | reverse complement strand
TCATATTCGATTCAAGAGACTTCAGGGAGGCAAATACAGTTCTTATAACACTCTGAGCCATCTGGGACGGAAGAGAGAAACGAAAACGGATATCTCTGTAGGTAGCATCATGTGCTCTGTACCGGTCTGCTTTAACTCTACCGGAACCTATCAGATCAGATACATAGTTACAGGCAGACGTATAGGCAAACATAGTATCGCGGAGAAGTCCAGACTGTTCCTCATCCGGGAATATCCTAAGTTTTGCAGTACGTGTTTGCAGCAACAGAAAAACACATCCTTTCGATAGGATCTCACAGATTCATTCTACCAAGTACTTTGTCCCTAAACGCGGACAATGAGAGATATTTTCACTATTCATCAAGCAACAAATCGCAATAATAAAGAATACAGGAAATTGGAGGCAGGCGCTCCTCCCACGACTGAAGTCACGGGTCTCCGCGCCTAATTAAGAATGAACATAAAGCTGATCGGTTCATCATCTGACCTGGGAGTATCAGTCGACGGAAGCAGATATGCTCCGGAGCTGCTCCTGTCGGATATCGCGGATATCCCGTCGGAGAACCTGTTTCCGGAGCCCGGCATCATCAAGAGCCATTCCTCCGATGATATGAGGAAGAATGAGGCTCCGCTCAACCGCTTTCATTCACGGCTGTATTCCGGCCTTGTCTCCTCCAGATCGGAGGGGAACTTCACGATACTGGTAGGCGGCGACCATTCCTGTGCCATTCCATCTGTACTGTCTTCGGAAAAAGCATACGGAGACATAGGCGTGATGTGGATCGACGCACACACCGACTTTAATACCTTCCGCACGACGGAGACCGGGAACATCCACGGACTTCCTCTCGCCTGTGCCGCAGGCTATGAATGTGAAGAGCTCCGCGCGTTCCACGACGGCAGAACTGTGGACCCCCAAAATGTCTGTATAATAGGTGCCAGGTCGATCGACCGCGAGGAGAGAGAGAATCTCCGGGATGCCGGCGTCACCGTCTTCTCCACCGAAGATCTTCATACAAAAGGGATCCGCGAAGTCATTGACGAAGCGTTCGCGGTATGCCTGAACGGGACCGGTTCGGTCCATGTCAGCTTTGATCTGGATGTTATTGACCCCTCTCTTGTCCCCGGCGTATCCGTACCGGCGGCTGATGGCATCACCACTGATGAGGCCTTCGCCGTCATCGATGCCGTGACCGAAAGGATAAACGATATCTGCTCCTTCGACCTGGTGGAACTCAATCCCCTGAGGGACACGGATCACATATCGAAAGACATAGCCTCGGAGATCCTTGCGAAAATGATCTCCGCCGCACAGAGCAAATGATCTTCCGAGAAATAAATACAGTTAAGCCGCTGCACATCGTCCGGATATGCAGCGGCTCTTTAGTTCAAAGCTCTTCCGTCTTTTATCTTGCGTCATATTCGCGCAGGGCTTCTGTGACGTATTCCACGTCTGACGGCACAGGTATGTATTCCGTACCTCTCTTTTCCCTGGTCTCCGCACCTTTTCCGGTTATCAGGATGACCGTGGGAACATCGGATGAATCAACGGCAGCTCTTATCGCGTCGCCGCGGTCGGTGAGTATTGTGTAGGGACATCCCTGCTCCGCGACGCTGGATGCGATCTGCGCGCAGATGTCATTGACATCCTCCTCCCCGGGATCCTCCTCGGTAATGAAGACATGGTCCGCCCTCATCCCCGCGATCTGCCCGAGGTCATGTCTCCTGTCCAGAGCTTTCCTTCCGGGACATCCGAACACGATCACAACTCTTCTGTCCGGATACTCAATTCTCACCGAGTCAAAAAGCTTCTCGAAAGAGAGCCGGTTGTGAGCGTAATCCACTATCGAGATGATCTTCCCGTCTGCGCTGGGATACATCTCCATCCTACCGGGGACACGGGCTCTGAGGAGCCCGTCGTATATGCATTCAGCGGGAACGCCGAAACTGCTGCATATGGCTATCGCGGCAAGCGCGTTGGACACGTTGAACAGTCCTGGCACTCCCAGACGGTATTCTCTGACCTCTCCGCCGGACCGGACACAGAATACCGTGTCTTCCCTGTCCTTTCTCACATTGAATCCGAAGAAATCCGCATTCTCATCCTTTTCGGAGAACGTGATCAGCGAACCTGCTTCTTCTGCCGCTTTGAGCACTCTGTCTATATGGTCGCTGTCCAGATTCACCACCGCTTTCTCACACTGGCGGAACAGCGCAAGCTTGGAAGTGAAGTAGTCCTCCCAGTCAGGATGCTCTATCGGGGAGATGTGGTCATAGTCTATGTTGAGAAACGCTCCTGCAGCGAAGCGGACTCCCAGGACCCTGTCGTATTTGAGGGCCTGGGACGACACCTCCATTGTCACGAAGGACAGTCCCTCTTCAAGGGCATTGCTGAGATGTCTCTCGAGGTCTATGGGCTCCGGGGTGGTCAGGTGCGACTCGAACCTCTCTCTGCCGTCGTAGGTGTCGATGGATGAGATTATTCCCGTCTCCTTCCCACCGGTCTTTTCCATATAGCAGTCAAGCACCGACTTGACGAAATACGCGGTGGAGGATTTCCCTTTCGTCCCTGTGATCCCGATCACCGGTATGCGGGTCCATGGATCCTCATAATGGAAGTTGGCGAGCATAGCCATGCTCTTCCTTACATCCTTAACCGGTATGCAGGGTATACCTGCCGCCGGATATTCTTTTTCCGACAGGTAGCAGAACGCTCCGCTGCGGGCCGCGCTCACAAGGAACTCCTGCCTGAAGTGTTCTCCCTTGCACACGAACAGAGTGCCTTCTGTCACGTCTCTGGAGTCAAAGGACAGATGCTCCACCGTCCGGTCCACCGGAAGTGCTCCCGCTGGCTCTTCCGCCAGCAGGCCGTTCTCTTCCAGATATGCTACGTATTCGCTCAGTCTGCGTCCGCTCATATGATCTTCCTCTGAAAATAGAGTTTGATACTAAATAACAGTTTACATTCTTCCCGGTCGTTTGGGAAGCGGTCTACCGTTTGGGTCCCTGTACCTGTATAATTAACAAAGAAATATATGGGTGCGCCCATTCCTATAATACCTTTACAAGGAGGTACATCAATTGGAGTACAGAAGACTTAACGAGAGCGCTGCCGAGAGATTCAAGAAGGTGACCTTGCTTCACTCGAACGACATGCACGGAGACTTTCTCGCTGACAAGGTGGATGAAAAGCTCACCGGCGGCGTCTCTATGCTCTCCGGCTACCTCACGAAGTGCCGCAACGAGGATCCCAATGTGATCTACGCCATCGCCGGAGATATGTTCCGCGGATCCGTCATAGACAGCGAGTTCCTCGGTCTCTCCACGATACAGATCGTCAACCTGCTGGCGCCGGACGTAGTCACCCTGGGAAACCACGAGACAGACTACGGCGTCGCTCATCTGCTGTTCCTCGAAAAGATGGCTACGTTCCCCATCATCAATGCGAACCTCTATATCAAGCAGAACGACACCAGACTGTTCCAGCCCTGCTACATCATGGAGATTGACGGGATGAAGATCCTGTTCATCGGCATCCTGACGGAGGAAGTCATCTCCCAGACCAAGGGCGAGAACGTCATCGGATCCTTTATCGGAATAGAGGACGCGGCCGCCGAGATAGAAAAGATCTGCAACGCCTACAACGGCCTTGATATTGACCTCACCGTCCTGCTGACCCACATCGGCTTCGAAGAGGACAAGAAACTGGCCGAGCTTATAGATCCCTCCTGGGGCGTCGACATCATCGTGGGAGGACACTCCCACACCTTCCTGACCGAGCCTGCCATCGTCAACGGCATACTCATCGTCCAGGCAGGCACGGGCACCGATCAGATCGGAAGGTTCGACCTCATCGTCGACACCTTCAACGACCGCATCGAGGCCTATCAGTGGACTCCCGTCCCGATCAATGAGGAGAACTGCCCCAGAGACGAGAGGATGGAGGAGTTCCTTGGTTCCATCAAGGCCAAGACCGACCTGAAATACGCCAAGGTCGTCGCCAACTTCGACTATGAGCTCATGCACCCCGACAGATGGATGCAAACAGAGCTGGGCGGCGTGTTCGCGGACGCGATGAAGGAGAGCCTGGCGGTGGATCTGTTCTTCATGGGCTCCGGCTCGGTGAGAAAGAGACACATGGGACCGATCGTCACTCTGCAGGACTTCACAGAATGCTATCCGTACGACGGCAAATCCTACGGCATCAAGATCACCGGCGCGCAGCTCAAAAAGGCGCTGCTGCACATCTACCGCGACGCAGCCTGGCTCGGCAATCACACCGAGTTCTACCAGCTCTCAAAAGGGATGCACGTGGTCTATTCCAAGTCCCAGCACGCGCTGCTCAAGTGCGAACTGAACGGAGAAGAGATCCAGGATGATGTCATGTATACCGTCGGCATCCAGGAGTTCCACTACAACAATCTCCCCGCATTCTTCAACCTGACCTACGATGAAGTATATAAAAACGGCGACCCGATCATCCTGACGACCAGTGATGTCCAGACTCTCCTTGAGTATTTCAAGAACAACAAGCATCTGGGCTTCGACGTAGACGGACGTCTGGAAGTGGTGGACTGATAAACTGACCAGCACATAAGGGCTCCGGCATTTCTGCCGGAGCCCCTCTTTATATCCTCTTATAGTTTATTCCAGGATCTTTTCCCTGAACTTTTCTATCATATCATCGCTGATGTTCAGGCTGTCCCTGATATAATCCGGACCCATCGCCTCCCATGCGGCATTTAGATAGCTCTCGTCCGCGATGATCGCCTGGTACATGCTCTGCGCGAATTCTTCCCCGTGGGTCTTCGTCAGGAGCTCTCTGCTCTGCTCAGCCTTGGGAAGATTGATCACATTGGTCAGCATGTAGTCCTTCATTATCTTCTCCCTGCTGACTCCGAGCATCTCCAGGACCAGCGCCGCGGTGATGCCGCTGCGGTCCTTTCCCTCCGTGCAGTGCCAGAGGACCGCGCCGGTGCTGTAGTCGTGTTCCATCACCGCCGTCACCACGTTTCTTATGGCTTCCGTACATGTCCTGATGAGATGGGCATACAGTCCCGCCATCCCGGGGATCATGCTTCTCTCTGCCTCTTCCTCGTGGCTGATGCCCGCAGTGATCTGCTCAAAGATGGGAAGGTGCAGAAGCTGTGCGTCATATACCCTGTCCGGATGTTCCTCTGTCTCCATAGTGGTCCTCAGGTCGATGACCGCGGAGATCCCCTGCAGGTCCTCCCTCTCAGCGTTGGAAAGGTCGGCGGATCTTATGAGCATCCCTTTTCTTATAGTCTTGTTGCCGGCGGCAGGCGTGCCGCCAAGATCACGCAGATTGGATATCATCTCTGTCCTCCTGCACTGTTCCGCATAACAGGTTATGTTTTTTCATTAATTCTACCATACCGGCCTGCCGTGAGACATAAAAAGAGACCTCCGGTCCGGCTGGATCAGAGGTCTCTCATATTAAGGAAATATCAGCTGTTGGCGGTCCACTTTGCGAACTCTTCATCCGTCGCGAGCACCTTGTGCGTCTCGCTGAGGATATGCTCATGCCCGTTCTCGTAGATGACTCCTTCCTCGTCCTTGTTGTAGCTGAGGGATGTCCTCTGCTTTTCAACTATGGGGTTCGGATGAGGTATGGCCGACAGAAGGGACTTCGTGTAGGGATGGATCGGGTTCTCGAATATCTCGTCGGTGGTACCGGTCTCCACTATGTGTCCCAGGTGCATGACTCCGATCCTGTCGGATATGTATTTGACCATCGACAGGTCGTGGGCGATGAACAGATATGTCGTTCCCATCTCGTCCTGAATGTCTCTCATCAGGTTGACCACCTGCGCCTGGATGGAAACGTCCAGAGCTGAGATGCACTCATCGGCGATGACCAGTTTCGGGTTCATGACCAGAGCTCTGGCGATGCCGACGCGCTGGCGCTGACCGCCGGAGAACTGGTGCGGGAAACGGGTCGCCTGCTCGCTTGAAAGGCCGACCTTGTCCAGAACATCGTTGACTCTCTCGTTGATCTCTTTCTTTGTCTTGCAGATGTGGTGGATCTCAAGTCCTTCCGCAATGATCTGGGATATCTTTTTCCTGGGGTTCAGACACGCCATCGGATCCTGGAAGATCATCTGCATGTTCGTCCTGAGATAACGCTCGTCTTCTTTCGACAGTTTTCCGGAAATGTCTCTTCCGTCGAAGATGATCTTGCCGTCGGTCGGGTCGTACAGTCTGATGATGGATCGTCCGGTGGTGGATTTGCCGGATCCGGATTCTCCGACGAGGCCGTAGGTCTCTCCCTCGTAGATGTCGAAGCTTATGCCGTCCACGGCCTTTGTCGTGAAACGGCGGCTGATCCTGAAGTGCTGCTTCAGATCCTCAACATGAAGCAGAGGTGTTCTGTTCTCACTCATACTGCTCAGCCTCCTTCTTCATCTTTTCTATCCTGACCTGAAGTTCTTCCGGCACATCGACCTTCGGCGCTCTGGGATCGCACAGCCATGACGCTACCCTGTGCTGCCCTCCGACATCGTACATCGGAGGCTCTTCCCTGTAGTCGATATTCAGTGCGAAGGGATTTCGCGGCGCGAACGCGTCGCCTTCTATCTTCTCCATCAGGTTCGGAGGAGATCCGGGTATGGCGAACAGTCTCCTCGAATTCGTGTCGACGTCCGGCATGGAGCTCAGAAGTCCCCATGTGTACGGGTGACGCGGGTCGTAGAAGACCTCGTTGATCCTCCCCTTCTCCACGATCCTTCCGGCATACATGACTGCCACGTAGTCCGCGACCTTAGCGACAACGCCCAGGTCATGGGTGATGTATATGACCGAGACGCCCTTCTTTTTCTGCAGGTCCTTTATCAGCTCCAGGATCTTCGCCTGGATGGTGACATCCAGAGCTGTAGTGGGCTCGTCGCAGATCAGTATGTCGGGGTCGCAGGCCAGCGCTATCGCTATGACGACACGCTGCCTCATACCGCCTGAAAGCTCG
>JAFYZG010000090.1 GCA_017548825.1 Oscillospiraceae bacterium | reverse complement strand
GGTTTTGAAGCAGACCTGGAGAAGTGTCTCAATGCCTACAATGCTGCCAAGGGAAACTATAAGGCCGACAAGAACGATCCGTCTTTCGTGAATGAAGATCTTCTTGCCGCGATGGAGGAGACAGGGCAGCTGCTCGACAGGATGGCTGAGCAGGTCAGACCGAACTTCTTCCGCATCGGCTACTACAGGATGGTCAATCCCGAAGAGGATATCTACGCATACGACCGCAATGAGCTGAACGAGAAAGCTCTGCAGGTGCTGGATGACCGCTTCATGAACGAGTTCCTCTCATACTCCTCCAAAGGTCTGAGGAATTCCTTTGAGAAAGCCGAGGCAGGCAAGAAGGAAGCAATCGCCGCACTCAGCGAGGCGGAGACCTATTTCTCCTCCGACATAGAGCAGAAATCCGCAGAGGAATATGCCAAGACACTCGTTGAGAAGGTCGAGGCCGGTATAGATTATCTTGAAGTTAACAAGGATTCCTACGCATACACGTTCAAGTCATCCCTGAACGGCGCCATCGACAAGTACTTCTTCTATGTGGAGAACAACCCCAAAGAAGAGGAGAGATTCGAAAAGCAGACGGCAAAGAGGGAAGCGCTCATCGCCAAAGGCAAGACCGTGGACTGGAAGGTCGTTCCCAAGAACATCCTCGATCTGGATGAGCTCAAGGGCAGTATAGTCAAGGTGTGCCGTGACGTCAGGGTCCGCTATGAGGATCAGACGGAACAGGAAGCGCCTGATTTCGACGTGAAAGCGGTGGATATCGTGGATTATCTGAGGGACAAAGCCTCCACTGCCGTATACGTCATAACCAAGGACATGGCCAAGCAGACTGCTATCAAGCTCATGACGGAGGTCGGCATCCCCGAGCCCCGTATGCGCTACAATCAGTATCCATTCGAGTTCTCGGGCGGTATGATGCAGAGGATAGTCATCGCCATCGCACTGGCTGCCAACCCCGAGATCCTGATCTGCGACGAGCCCACGACAGCGCTGGACGTCACGATCCAGGCACAGATACTGGAGCTCATCAACAAGCTCAAGGCGGAAAGAAATCTTTCCATCATCTTCATCACCCATGACCTCGGCGTCGTCGCCCAGATGGCGGATGAGATCGCGGTGATGTACGCGGGACAGATCGTGGAGCAGGGACTCTCGGAAGAAGTCTTCTACGATCCGAGACATCCTTATACGTGGGCTCTTCTGTCTTCCATGCCGGACCTTGACACCAAGGAGAAGCTGGAAGCCATTCCGGGCACGCCGCCCAACATGATCTATCCTCCGGTCGGCGACGCTTTTGCGGACCGCAACAAGTACGCCATGGAGATAGACTTTGAGCAGCAGCCTCCGATGTTCGACATCACCGAGACCCACAGAGCGGCAACGTGGCTGCTCCACCCGGATGCTCCCAAGGTCGAGATGCCCAAGATCATCACCGAGAGGATCGAGAGAATGAAAGCAAAGCTTACGGAGGGTCAGAATGGATAATAAGGAAGTATTGCTCCGTGTAGAGCACCTGTGCCAGTATTTCGGACCCACCAAAGCCGTTGATGACGTTTCCTTTGACATCTATAAGGGAGAGGTCTTCGGACTGGTCGGAGAATCCGGCTGCGGAAAGACCACCACCGGAAGATCCATCATCAGGATCTATGACATCACGTCCGGAAGCGTGTACTTCAAGGGACACCGCATCTGTGCCGGGACCCTTTCCTACAGAGAGGCCATAAAGGCCGCAAGGAAAGAGCTCAGAGGGAATGTTACTGCCGAGAGACGTGCGGAACTGGAGAAGATCATAGCAGACAACAAGGTCGAGATGGAGAAAGCCAATATCGACCAGAAGAATGCCGACAAGGAATACGGAAAACAGCGCGCGGAAGAGGTGCGCAAAGAGTATGAGGAGCTGATAGCCAACGCCACAGATCCGGAGGAGAAGGAACGTCTCATCAAGGAGTCAAAGGACCGCATCAAGGCGGCCAAGAGATCCAAGATCGTCACCCAGATCCAGATGATCTTCCAGGACCCCATCGCGTCGCTGAATCCCAGGATGACCGTCAAGGAGATCATCGGAGAAGGGTTAGTCATCCAGGGATATACCGATAAGGATTATATCGAGCAGAAAGTCTACGAGATGCTTGACGTCGTCGGACTGGTACCCGAGCACGCCGGAAGATATCCCCATGAGTTCTCCGGCGGGCAGAGACAGAGGATAGGCATAGCGAGAAGCATCATCATGAATCCCGAGATGATAATCGCCGACGAGCCGATCTCGGCTCTGGACGTGTCCATCCGCGCTCAGGTCATCAACCTCCTGAACGACCTGAGAGACAAGATGGGACTCACCATCATGTTCATCGCTCATGACCTCTCTGTGGTCAAGTACTTCTCCGACAGGATCGGCGTCATGTATTACGGAAAGCTCGTCGAGCTTGCTGACTCCGACGAACTGTTCAGACATCCGCTGCATCCTTATACCAACTCGCTGCTGTCCGCTATCCCGATACCGGACCCCGCTACCGAGAAGACCAGGGTCAGGATAACCTATAATCCTCTGGAGGAGCACGACTACAGTGTCGATCAGCCCACGCTGAGGGAGATACTGCCCGGACACTTCGTATACTGCAATGACGAGGAAGAGAAGCGCTATAAAGAGAAAGTAGCCAATGAGTAAGAAAAAACTGTTCAACCTCATCTTTATCATTGTGCTGTGCTGCGCGGTGGCGTTCTACTATATCTCATCCAAGAAGATCAGGTTCCAGCGCCCGGCAGAAAAGTACAAGATCCTGGCAGACGGGTTCACTATCCCGGGACTTCTTGTCACCAGCTTCGGACTGCTGATGGTGATCTCGGACACGGGAACTCTGGACGGCGTAGTCTACGGCATGCAGACGGCCTTCAGGATGCTCACGTTCCAGTTTTTCTCCAAGGACAGGCAGCCTACCTACGGCGAGTTCAAGG
>JAFYZG010000089.1 GCA_017548825.1 Oscillospiraceae bacterium | reverse complement strand
CCAGCTATGCGGACCAGATGAAGTACATCTTCACAAAGAAAGGTGCGCGTCAGGTAGGTGGCTTCATCAGCATCGGCAACATCTTCCCCGACGCTTGGAACTGGCAGAAATTCTGGCTGCTCACCGCCTTCCTTTCCATTGCGCTGGGCTTTGTCAACGTGTTGCCTATTCCTGCGCTTGACGGCGGTCACGCCCTCGTCAATGGAGCGCATGCCGTAACGGCAGGTGTATTTGTATTTGTTTGCAGCCATAAGGGCTCCCGCTCCGCCGCTGCCGCAGAAACTGATCCCGAGATCAGCTCCCTTCTCCTTCATGACTTCGCCGAGCTTCATGTCTGCGGCCATCCCGGGGATCGTGTATGCCTCTCCGCCGGCTGTCTCAACACCTGCTGCCACTTTCTGGCCCTTGCCGAGTCTGTCTCCGATAACGATGACGACTTTCTTTCCCATTGTCTGATTTCCTTTCATTTATGTTTTCAGAAGTCCTATCTATACTCCGATGCCCATCGCGGTCTGCACGTGGATAGCTACTAGCACGCGCTCAGCCGCGTCAGGTCTGGGATACCATCTCTCAAACAGCTCCATCAGCCCGTCAGTGATCTCGAGTGCCTCGGGGTCCATCTGATCGAGCAGATCATCCATCCCGTCCAGATGCTCGTCTGCACGCAAACGCCCCATCATCGCGACGAGATGATTGAGGAACGGAGGTAGCCTATCTCCTTCCATCTTCACGCCCCGTCCTTCTAGATAATCAAGAGACAGCAGCGCCATGTACTCGCTTTCCCCTTCATAATCCGGATCAGCCCCAAGCGCGCGGTACAGATTTCTGAACTCGCAGTTGGAATCCATCTCGACCGATCCCGCTATGACCGCATATACGGGAACTATCATGCTGTCTCCCTGGGCAGTGTTCTTGTTGGCGTCGGTGAAAGTATAATCACCTTTTTCGATCCTGAACACCGTCAGGTCTCCGGCACAGCCCTCAGCTATCCTTCCAAGTCCCTTGAGTGAAAGGTACTCCGCCGGCTTTGCAGTAACTTTGTCCACCACTTCATCCAGACTGTAGCCGAGAGCCATGAACTTGCTCATGGTCTCAGGAAGGCTCTTGACCGGTTTATGGAACGAGCTTGTGTGGAGGTCCGTGCTGATAGTGTCCGGATAGAAGCCGAGTTCTTTCGCAAGCTTGCCTGTGTTCAGATTGAAGCTGTCCTTTCCGTGTCCTATGTCGAAAACAACGCCGCGGTCACGCGCCTGCTGCGTAAATCCAGGGATGCTTCCCTCTTCCAGATCCAGAAGGTTGTTGTCCTTTCCGTGGAAAGCGTGTGTAATTATGTCCCCCTTGTCCATCAGATCGGCAACCTCCTCGATCCTGGGGGGCATATGCCCTATATGAACGAGCAGAGGAAGTCCGACTGCCCTGGCAAGTTTCTTTCCTGCTTCTATGGATGTTATCCCGAGTTGTCCGACACAGGAGTTGCTGGCTCTCGCCTTGATCGCAACTACTATGTCCTTATTCTTCTCATATGCATCGATGCCTGTCTGTAGATCATATTTGGAAGGGTCGTCGGCCTCAGGAGGATCCTTGAGTCCGTCGGTCGCGTAATGCATCGCGGAGAAGATCCTTGTACGGGACTTTTCGATGCTCTCCTTTCTGAAAAGATCCATTGTGGACGGTCCCGCCGTTCCAGCATCGATAACGGTCGTCACTCCCTGGGTGACGCCTATCATATCCGCCGGAAGTCCGAGACGGTACCCTCCAAGAAGTCCTTCCACATCAAACACATGCGTATGTATATCTATGAAGCCGGGCGATACGTATTCACCTGCAAGTTCTATCACCTGCACGTTCCCGGGACAAACTAGTTCTTTCCCGACTTTTGTGATGATCCCGTTCTCGATCAGGATATCGGCGACTTCTCCGTTGAGATAAGAAGAAGGATCCTCGATCCTGCCGCCCTTTATAAAAATGCTGCCTGTCTTTTTGTTCATAGATGCTCCTCACCGTTGAGTTGTTAAATTTCACAATATTCTTTATAAAATTATCGATCTATTGTTCATTCTGTTAAGCAGATGATATCAGAAACATTTCGTCAGAACAATACAAATAAAACAGGAACACGAAAAAAATAACTGCACCTCCTGATAAGCGGTGCAGTTCATGTTTTATAAATTATCTGTTCTAGAAGAACGAAAGCTGTCTCGTCTTCGGCAGATCTCCCAGCGCTCCGTAGGAATCCAGGATATCCAGCAGAGACGGTGTGACTCCTTCCTCCGCTGCGAGGTCCTCCGCCGTTGTGAAGCCACCCTTTTCAACAGCCTGGTAGATAGCTCTGGCGGCCGATTCCCCTACGCCTTTGAGCACGGAGAACGGTATGCGCAGTGAATTGCCTTCCTTCTCGAAACGCTTCCAGTGCGACTTTCTCAAGTCTACAGGGAGCATCGCGAATCCGCGGCATTTCATCTCCAGCAGCATCTGCAGGCTTACGAGCTCGTCTTCGTCCTTGGCTGTGCGCAGCGAGCGGTCAGCCGTGATCTTCTCGACCTCCTTGATCCTTCTGCGTATCTTGTCAGGCTTTGCCAGGATGTATTCCACATCGGTGTCGCAGCCGCGGACCGTGAAGTATGCGGCATAGAAATCCATGGGTCTGTGCAGTTTGAACCACGCCACCTTGACGGCGGAAGTGATATAAGCCGCGGCGTGCGCCTTGGGGAACATGTACTCTATCTTGCGGCAGGAATCGATATACCATTCGGGAACGTTGTGTTCCTGCATCACCGACACCATCCACTCCGGAAGAGGTGCGTGACGCTTGTTCTTTCGGACGAACTCCATGATGTTGAATGCATCTTTTTTGTCGACGCCGTATTCGATCAGTTTGAGCATTATGCCGTCTCTGGTCCCGATGACCTGAGAAATATTGCACGTCCCGTTTCTGATAAGATCCTGAGCGTTTCCAGCCCACACTCCAGTGCCGTGGGAAAGTCCTGAGATCTGGATCAGGTCGGCGATACCCTTTGGTTTGGCTTCCACCAGAAGGTTCCTTGAGGTGACCGTGCCCATCTCCGGTATCCCGTAGGTCCCGGTGGCGCTGCCTATCTGCGCCTCAGTGACTCCCAGCGGTTCCGGGGAGTTGAAGATCTTGAACACTTCCTGGTCGCCGGTGGGGACATCGGCGATGTTTATTCCCGAGAAGTACTCCAGATAATGGTAAACGGTCGGGATTTCATGGCCAAGCTCGTCCAGCTTCAGCAGTGTGTCGTGCAGAGAGTTGAAGTCGAAGTGTGTGGTGACGAAATCGCTCTCCGCCTTGTCCGCGGGACGCTGGACGGGAGTGAAGTCGTTGATGTCGTAGTTATCCGGGATGACCACCATTCCGCCGGGATGCTGGCCCGTGGACCTCTTAACACCGGTGCACCCGAGAGAGAGTCTCCTCAGTTCGGCCTTGTTGAAGTTTATCCCTTTTTCCTCTGAATATTTCTTAACATAGCCCAGCGCGTTCTTCTCCTGCAGAGCCATGATGGTACCGGCCTTGAAGACATGCTCGCTGCCGAACAGTTCCTCGGTATACTTGAATATCTTTGACTGATACTCGGATGAGAAGTTCAGGTCTATATCGGGCTGTTTGTCTCCCTCAAATCCAAGGAAGGTCTCGAAGGGGATGTCATGGCCGTCTCCGATCATATCGGCGCCGCAGACAGGACACTTCTTTGCGGGAAGATCGAAACCGTCCGCCGCTTCCGAGCTGTATTCAAAGTGCCTGCACTCCGGACACAGATAGTGGACCGGCAGAGGGTTGACCTCTGAAATGCCCAGCAGGAACGCCACATATGACGAA
The DNA here is from genome assembly GCA_017548825.1 of Oscillospiraceae bacterium. Classification (GTDB taxonomy): domain Bacteria; phylum Bacillota; class Clostridia; order Oscillospirales; family Ruminococcaceae; genus RUG11783. The sequence goes on along the minus strand of JAFYZG010000089.1, from coordinate 12,923 downwards.
CCGACGGATCCTCTGGAGCCGACGTGATATCCGTCGCTCTCAGATTTGTCCACCAGCTTCTGCGCGATAAGATACAGTACTGCGTAGTTGTGGCCGCAGATGGAATCCAGTTCCCTCTTGGTGCGGCTGAGTATAGTCTCGTCCGGATCGTCCCCGTACAGTTCTCTGATGCGGCTGTATGCCCTTTCGGTGATCTGCTCAGCGCTGCCCTCGATATCGGGCGTGAACGCTCCGTCCGGAATAGGCTTGATATCGGCAGAGATCTGCCCGGCAATCTTCGCGGGACTGACGATCACCAGTTCCCTGGCCTTGTCCTCTCCGAGATATGAGAACTCATCCAGCATCTCCCTCGTGGTCCTGAAGCACAGCGGCGCCTGGTCGTCGGAATCGGAATACCCTGTTCCGTGGAGCAGGATCTTGCGGTAGATTCCGTCCTTCTCATCAAGGAAGTGAACGTCGCAGGTAGCCACACAGGGCTTCCCGTGTCTGTCGGCAAGTTCGACTATCCTGCGGTTGATGTCCCTCAGATCGTCGTCGCTCTGAAGTCTTCCTTCTCTCACCAGGAACTCGTTGTTCCACACGGGCTGTATCTCGAAGTAGTCGTATTTCTCCGCGATGTCGTCGATCTCTTCTGAGGACCTGTGGTCAAGTATCGCGGAATAGATCTCGCCTGCCTGACATGCGGATCCGATGAGCAGACCCTCCCTGTATTTCAGAAGTTCCGACAGCGGTATCCTGGGTCTGCCGTAGAAATACTTCACGTTGCTCAGCGACACCAGCGTGTACAGGTTCTTTAACCCGGTCAGATCCTTGACCAGAAGGATCATGTGGAAGAGCTTCCCGTGCTTTATGTTCTTGCCTCCCTGGCGGGCATTTATGTCTGAGAAGCTCGTGATCCCCTGTTCATCCAGCATCTCGATAAGTTTGAGATATATCCTTGCAAGCGCGACTGTGTCATCAGATGCTCTGTGATGGTTGAATTTCGGGAGCTTGAAGTGTTTTGTCAGCGAATCGAGGCGGTGTCTCGCCAGATCCGGCAGCAGAGTCTGCGCCAGCGCCAGCGTGTCGACGCAGGGCAGTTCGAAAGCATCCGAGAAGCCGCATCTCCTGCACGCGGATTTCAGGAAGCTCATATCAAACGACGCGTTGTGCGCGACCAGTATCCTTCCGTTCACGAAGGTAAAGAAATCCCTCAGGGCCTGCTCCTCATCCGGGGCACCTGCGACCATCTTGTCGCTGATCCCGGTGATATCGGTGATCTTGTCCGGAATCGGCCTTCCGGGATCGACGAATGTGTCGAAGGTCTCAGCGACCTGTCCGTCCCTGACAATGCATGCGCCGATCTCTATGATCCTCTCGTTCTCGCAGTCAAGGCCTGTGGTCTCCAGGTCGAAGCAGACCACCTCTGCAGTGGTATCCTCCTCACAGTAGCCCAGTATTATGTTCGCGCTGTCATCCACATAGTACGCTTCACAGCCGTAAATCACTTTGAAATCAGGTACTAAAGCCCGCGCCTTCTTAAGGGCCGCCCTGGCATCCGGGAAGGCCTGCACCGATCCGTGGTCGGTTATGGCCACAGCGTGATGACCCAAGGATGCCGCGCGCATCACTGCGCTCTCCGCCGACGGTATCGCGTCCATCTGGCTCATATTGGTGTGCAGGTGCAGTTCTATCCTCTTTTCCGGCTCATCGTCCCGCTGTATCTTCCTGTGGACCTTTATGAGGCTGTACGGCTGGAACATCTGATCATGTTCACGGTCGTCGTAATACACTTCTCCCTCCACCACAACGGTATCGCCGGAGCTCACCCTGGAAAGGGAATCATACTTTCCCGTAGTGTCATATGTCTTGATGAATATGGACCCGGCATAGTCGCAGACCAGTATTCGCCTGCTCACCGCGCCGTTGCGGAAGGACCTGCTCTCCACCTCCATGACATCGCCGCATATCGTGTGCTTGCCAAGCGATGACAGAGCCTGATCTATCGGGATTATCGACGACAGTGAGGGCTTTTTGCCCATCACCAGTTCGTACCCATCGTCTTCCAGAGCGATAGCTTTGTTAGCCATGTCGGACTTGTTGAGCGTTTTTCCCTTCTTGGGAGGGATGAATGCCGCACGGTCGAAGGAATCGCTGTAGACCGCCGCTGAGGTGTCCTCCACCGGAGCGGAGCGGAAAGACTCAGACTCCCTGAATTCCACGGTGCGGGACAGCCCGAACATGGAAGATATGCTTCTCTGGATGCACAGAGGCATATCCATCTCTTCCAGTATGGATGCGGTCTTGTTGGGCAGTTTTATGATGACCTTCTCCCCGTCAATCTCCATGGAGGCATTGCGGAAAAAACCGTTCACCGGTTTTCCCGTATATTTGACGTCTTCTATTATCGTCTGAAGGGCATCCGCGCAGAACGTCTCCTCCGGGAACCTGAGCTTAATCTCCGTCTTTCTGCCGGGAAACTTCTCCGAGAACGCCTTTTTTGCCTGAGTGACGAGTTCCGGATCGAAGACACGAGAAAACAGGATGACGGATAAGGTCTCGCCATCCTTTCCAACTTCGATCTTCCTGATCTCTGCATCCGCGGAATATGATCCGGGAATGAAGTCACTCAATAATGCAGCCAATTTCAGTTCCTGCCCATGCTGTATATCTCATCGAGAAGGACCTGAGCGATGTCTCCGCTGATCTTTCTCACTATCTCGCCTTTTCTGAACAGTATCGCCTCTCCCTTGCCTCCGGCGATACCTATATCCGCCTCTCTGGCTTCTCCGGGTCCGTTCACCACACAGCCCATGACCGCGACCTTGATGTTTAGATCGCAGTCCCTTAGACCTTCCTCGACCTTCTTTGCGATGGACACGAGATCTATCTCGGTCCTGCCGCAGGTGGGGCATGAGACCAGCACCGGTCCGAACTGCCTGATGCCTGCCGCTGAGAGGATCTGTCTGGCGGCGTGCACCTCTGCAACGGGATCATCCGTCAGCGATACCCTTACGGTATCTCCTATCCCGTCAAGTAGAAGACTGCCTATGCCTATGGCAGACTTTACCGTGCCGCTCTCAAGTGTTCCTGCTTCCGTTACCCCCAGATGAAGAGGATAGTCGCAGGACGCGGCGGCAAGGCGGTATGCCTTTACCATGGTCGCGACATCGGAGGATTTCATGGAGATGACCGTGTCGTAGAATTCGCAGTCCTCGATGATGCGGACATGTTTCATGGCGCTCTCGAACAGCGCTTCCGCCGTGGGACCGCCGTATTTCTCCAGCAGATCCTTCTCGCAGGATCCGCTGTTGACTCCGACTCTGATAGGCACTGACGCGTGCTTGCACGCCAGGACGACTTCCCTGGCACGTTCAGCGGAGCCTATGTTCCCCGGATTGATCCTGACTTTGTCCACTCCAGCGTCCACCGACGCGAGCGCGAGCCTGTAGTCGAAATGGATATCAGCAACTATCGGGCATCTCACTGCTTTCTTGAGCGCGGGGATCAGCGCGACTGCATCCATATTGGGAACAGCCGTACGGATGATCTCGCAGCCGGCCTGTTCCAGTCTGACGGCCTGCTGCACGTTCCCTTCTATATCGCTGTTGTGGACGTTGAGCATCGACTGTATGGAGACAGGTGCCCCGCCTCCTATCAGAAGATCTCCGACTTTTACTGTCCGCGTCATTTCCTGATCATCCTCGAGATGTCGTTATAAGTGGCGAATATCATCAGTCCTATGAGCAGGACGAAGCCGGCGATATTGATCGCTATCTCCCATTTCCTGCTGAGCTTCTTCTTTGTGACCGCCTCGATAAAGAGCGTGAGCAGTCTGCCTCCGTCCAGCGCCGGGATGGGAAGCAGGTTCATTACGCCGAGGTCGATCGATATATATGAGAGGATGTTCAGAAGAGATCTGATGCCCTGTCCCGCGGCATCGCCTATTACCGAGATGATCCCCACAGGGCCCGATATGCTGTTCGCGGGGACCGTTCCGGTGATCATCTGTATGACTGATTTGATGATCATCCTGGTGGTGGAGACCGCCTGCAGGAAAGATGACTGGATCACTGTACCGACAGTCTTCTTTACCCCGTATACCGCGAAATCCAGTTCGATGACGTTGATCTGGTTCTCCTCGTCCCAGTTCGTCTTGAATCTGACGTCCTTGAGGGTGATCCTCTCGCCGTCACGGATGACTTCCAGATCCGCTTTCCCGTCCTCTACGTACATCATCTCGTAGAAGATGTCCTCGGCCACAAAGACGTGGCTTCCGTTTATACCTATTATCTTGTCGTTTATCCTTAGTCCGGACGCTTCGGTGGCGGAATCATCATAGAACTTCCCCACCGTCCTGGACGCAATGGATCCTCCCGTGGCAGTGAGTATCCCCAGGATCAGGAATCCAAGGATCAGGTTCATCACTGCGCCGGCTACCGTTATGGCTATGCGCTTCCAGACCGAAGCGTTGGTAAATGAGCCCTCGTCGTCGCTGTCCTCGTCTTCTCCCTCCATCTGGCAGTATCCGCCTATGGGAAGCAGACGTATGCTGTACTGCGTATCGCCTTTGGTCCTGGAGAACAGCAGCGGCCCCATGCCGATGGAGAACTCGTTGACTTTTACCCCGGACTTCTTGGCGGTTATGAAGTGACCGAACTCGTGTATGAAGATCACGAGCCCGAACACGAATACTGATGCGATTATGGTGATAAAGGGTTTCATAAGTTAACTCCTGCTGTTTTCAGGTATGATCAGCCAGACATCTGGCGCGCACTTCCCTGTCGCAGGCAAGCACGTCGTCCAGTGTGATGTCTCTGATCTCAGGCGATGCAGCCACCGCCTGTGCGACCATCTCACCTATTTCGAGGAAACCTATCCTTCCATCCAGGAAAAGCTGCACCGCGATCTCGTTCGCAGCGTTGGCTGCGGTTGGTGCAATCCCTCCTTTTTTCGCCGCGGCAATGCCTGCGGCGAGACATGTGAACGTCTCCAGGTCCGGTTTTTCAAAGGTCAGACTGGCCATTTTTTCTATGGTCAGGCGTTCCTCTGAGCAGTACTTCCTGTCAGGATATGTGAGGGCGTACTGTATCGGCAGTCTCATGTCGGGCACGCCCAGCTGCGCTATCAGCGCGCCGTCCTCGAACACCACTCCGGAATGGAGGATGCTCTGTCTGTGGACGACTATATCTATGTTCTCCGGCGCGACCCCGAAGAGCCACATGGCTTCCATCAGTTCGAAAGCCTTGTTCATCATGGTCGCGCTGTCGACGGTGATCTTCCTGCCCATGTTCCAGTTGGGGTGCTTCAGGGCGTCAGCAACGGTGACGGATGCCAGCTGATCCTTCGTCATTCCCCAGAACGGACCGCCGGAAGCTGTCAGCAGTATCCTCTCGAGCCTCGCCGCGGAATACCGGTCCTGCAGGCACTGGAAGATCGCGGAATGCTCGCTGTCAACAGGGAGCAGCTGTACGCCGTTCTCCCTGACTCTGGATGTGACGATCTGTCCGCCGGTCACCAGCGTCTCCTTATTCGCGAGGGCTATATCTTTTCCCGCGTCTATGGCGGCAAGGGTAGGCAGCAGTCCAGCTATTCCGACCACCGAGTTGAGCACCGTGTCGCAGTCGGCGGATGCCGCCAGTTCGATCATCCCCTGTTCTCCGGAAAGGACCCTGGTCCCGAGGTCTGATATGCGCACGCGCAGGTCGCCGGCAGCGCTTTCGTCCGCCATGCATACCATAGAAGGTCTGAATCTTCTGACCTGCTCCTCCATAAGCACGGAGTTCCTTGAGGCGCTGAGCGCAGTCACCTCGATGCCCAGGCTGTCCACGAGAGACAGCGCCTGGGTCCCGATGGAGCCTGTCGATCCTAGTATACTCAGTTTTTTTACAGACATGTTAAGCCTTTTTAAAATGCCGGACGCATTTGAAAAAGTGTCCGGCAGAGATTGTTTATGATTTGACAGGATCTACCGTCCGCCGAATCTGCGGTTCCGGGATCTGAACTCCTCTATCGCCCTGTCCAGATGCTCCGGCGTGAAATCCGGCCAGAGCGTGTCCATGTACACGAACTCCGCATAGGCACACTGCCAGAGCATGAAATTGGAGATTCGTTCCTCTCCGGAAGGTCTGAGCAGCAGATCCAGAGGAGGACAGCAGGACGTGAAAGTCAGGCTGTCTATCAGCTCTTCGTCTATCTCATCTGCTGTGATCCTGCCGTCTGCCACCATTTCCGCCGCTTCCTTCGCGGCGCGGACTATCTCGTCCCTTCCGCCGTAATCGACGGCTATATTGAGTATGAGCCCCGGGTTGTCCCTGCTTACATCCTCTATCTCCTGCATGAGCGACAGTATATCGGAGTCGAGACGGTCCCTGCGCCCGATGAAACGGACGCGAATAGTCTCTCCCTCCTGATTGAATGCGTCTCTCAGATATCTTCTGAGGATATTCATGATGGCGCTGACCTCATCCGCTGAGCGTGACCAGTTCTCTGTTGAGAACGCATAGACGGTCAGTGCTTCGATGCCGATCTTCTCGCAGTATCTGCAGATGGTCCTGAACACCTCGGCCCCGCGCGCATGCCCGGCGGATCTGGGCAGACCGTTCTTAGCGGCCCAGCGCCCGTTTCCGTCCATTATTATGCCGATATGACGGGGCATGGAGGACTGTTCCGAAGACATGATCAGACCTCCAGTATCTCGGTCTCTTTAACCTTTACGACTTCGTCCACCGTCTTGATGGATGCGTCGGTAGCCTTCTGTATCTCTTCCTGCAGATCCTTGAGGTCGTCCTCGGTGATCTCGGACTTCTTTTCCAGTGCCTTGAACTTGTCCACACCGTCACGGCGGATGTTGCGGATCGCGACCTTGCAGTCCTCTCCCATCTTCTTGATGTCCTTCACCAACTCGCGGCGTCTCTCCTCAGTGAGCTGTGGGAACACCAGGCGCAGGCTCCTGCCGTCGTCTGTGGGGTTGATGCCGATGTCGGAGGCGAGGATGGCTCTCTGGATGTTTCTGATGGTGGAAGCGTCCCAGGGCGTAATGACCAGGATCCTGGCTTCCGCGACCGATATCGCGGCCATCTGGTTGATCTTGGTGGGAACCCCGTAGTAATCCACGGTGATCTTGTCCAGGACGGCGGGATTGGCGCGTCCGGCTCTTATCGCCGCCAGATCGTTCCTGAGATGGTCGATGGACTTGTTCATATTATCCTGGTAAGGCTGTACATATTCACTCATTATTCAGTCCTCCTTGATCAGTGTGCCGATGTCTTCTCCCTGAACGACCCTGACCAGATTCTGGGGATCGCTCTGCAGGTCGAATACCAGCACGGGTATATTGTTGTCCCTGCACATGCTTGCTGCAGTGGAATCTATCACATTGAGGTTGTCCGCCAGCACCTTTGTGAAGGTGACTGTGTTGTAGCGGACCGCGTCATCATATTTGTGGGGGTCCTTGTCGTATACTCCGTCCACCATTGTGGCCTTGAGCACTACCTCCGCTCCTATCTCCGCGGCGCGCAGCGCAGCGGCTGAATCGGTGGAGAAGTACGGGTTTCCGGTGCCTCCCGAAAGGATGATGATCCTTCCCTTCTCAAGGTGTCTGGTAGCTCTGTTCCTTATGTATGGCTCGGCGACGTTCTGCATGGGGATCGCGGTCATGACCCTGACATCCGTTCCCAGTTTCTCAAGGCCTTCCGCGACTGCCAGTCCGTTCATGACGGTGGCCAGCATCCCGATGTGGTCTGCCCTTGTCCTCTCCATACCTGCCGCGTCTCTTCCGCGCCAGAAGTTGCCTCCGCCGACGACTATCCCGATCTCGGCGCCGAGATCCGCAGTTTCTTTGATGGCCCTGCAGAACGATTCCAGCGTTTCGGGATCGATCCCGAAATGTCCTTCTCCTGCAAGAGCCTCACCGGAAAGCTTCAAAAGTACACGCTTGTATTTCAGCATAGATCTGAACCTCTCTCCCTACAAAGCATCAGAGCCGCAGCCCTCTGTATTTTCCAATTAATTCTATCGTAATGAAGATGATTTCGCAATGAAAAAACCCATGCCTTTTTCAGTTCAGGCATGGGCTTCATTCTGAAGATTATTTATTGATCTGGGCTGCAACTTCCGCTGCGAAATCCTCGTTTCTCTTCTCGAGGCCTTCGCCCTTCTCATAGCGCAGGAACTTGACGACCTTGATGTCTCCGCCGAGTTCTTTTGACTTCCTTGCAACATAGTCGCTGACGCTGATCTTGTCTTCCTTTACGAAGGGCTGATCGAGCAGGCAGACTTCCTTGAAGAATTTGCCGAGGCCGCCCTGAACGATCTTGTCGAGGATGTTCTGGGGCTTGTTGGCGTTCTTGGGATCCTGCTTGAGCTGAGCGATACGGACTTCCTTCTCGTTCTCGACTACGGATGCCGGAACTTCCTCCGCGCAGAGGTAGGTGGGGTTGATAGCGGCGACCTGCATCGCGATATCCTTGCCGAATTCTGTGAACTCGGGCTTGGCTGCGATCTCAGGAGATGTCTCGAACTTTACGAGAGTGGCATAGACACCGCCCATGTGTATGTAAGGAATCGTGATGCCCTCGACGCGCTCGAAGCGGCGGATCTTGATGTTCTCACCGATGGTGAGGATCCTGTCGCGGAGCATCTCTTCGATGGTTCCTTCACCGCCGTCGCACTGAAGAAGTGCATCGACATCAGCGGGATCGTCTTTGATAACTGCGTTTGCGCAGGCTTTGACGAAATCCATGAACTTGTCGTTCTTGGCGACGAAGTCGGTCTCAGAGTTTACTTCGAGGATGACACCGACATCTTCGGTGGATGTTGCGAAAACAACACCTTCTGCAGCGATCCTGCCGGCCTTCTTTGTCTGGGCGGCGAGTCCGCGCTCACGAAGGATCTCGATAGCCTTATCCATATCGCCCTCAGCTTCTGTGAGAGCCTTCTTGCAATCCATCATTCCGCAGCCGGTGCGCTCGCGGAGTGTCTGTACGTCCTTAGCTGTAAAAGCCATTATTATTCCTCCATAGAACAACAGGTGTTGTTGATTATGCTTCTTCGGTCTCCTCGGCGTCCTTGTCTCCGGCTTCAGCGGGAGCTGCGGACTCTTCCGGCTCTACCTGATAGCCCTGGCGCGCCTCGATGATGGCGTCGGCCATTGCCGAGCAGACGAGCTTGACGGCACGGATGGCGTCGTCGTTTCCGGGGATGATGTAGTCGACCTCATCGGGGTCGCAGTTGGTGTCGACGATAGCGAAGATCGGGATGCCGAGCTTGTGAGCTTCCGCGACTGCGATGTGCTCTCTGCGGGTGTCGACCACGAACAGAGCGGCGGGAAGACGCTCCATGTCCTTGATTCCGCCGAGGAACTTCTCGAACTTGGCGATCTCGCCTTCGTACTTGCTGACTTCCTTCTTGGTGAGAAGGTCGAATGTTCCGTCTTCTCTCATCGCCTTGAGCTGATTGAGCCTGGCGATCCTGCGGCGGATGGTGCGGAAGTTGGTGAGCGTTCCGCCGAGCCAGCGGCTGTTGACATAGGGCATGCCGCAGCGCTGAGCTTCAGTCATGATGCTCTCCTGAGCCTGCTTCTTCGTTCCGACGAAGAGGACATCACCGTCCATGGCTGCAATGCGGATGTCGTTGTAAGCCTTGTCAAAAAGCTTGACGGTCTGCTGCAGGTCGATGATGTGGATTCCGTTGCGCTCTGTATAGATATACGGAGCCATCTTGGGGTTCCAGCGTCTGGTCTGGTGTCCGAAATGGAAACCGCTTTCCAGCAGCTGTTTCATGGATACTACTGACATTTTTTCTTTCTCCTTTTTTGTTAATTCCTCTGCATCCCTTAGCTGAAGGCAGCCATTGGCCACAAGCCTTCAGGAACAGGACACATGCGAATTGCCGAAACATTTTATCATAAAGAAAAAGATGACGCAATATCTTTTTGCGCCATCTTCAAAGACTTTGCTGTATATGGGCTCTGTACCGGTCAGTGTCTTATTCAGTGAAAGGAACGAGTCCCATAACCGCGTCCTCAGCGGTCATCCTGACATCTCCGTTGTCGGTATCGATGAGGACATATCTGTTGTTACCCATTCCCAGTTCCTTCATATAGGAGAGCTGGCGGTGTCCGTGACGGGATTCGATGCGTTCCACCAGATCGTGATGCTCTTCCTCCATCATGGCGTAAACTATATCGACGCAGGCCTGATCGATCGCCAGGATATCGGTGGAAGCGAGTATGCCGACATTGGGCGTGACCACAGGCTCTGCTTCGACTCCTTCGCAGTCGCAGGATACAGACATGTTCCTCATGACATTGACGAACGTGATGTTTTTCCCAAAATGATCCACGGTCGCCTTGGCGGATTCCGTCATCCTTTCCATGAATTCCTCTTCGGTGATGGAAAAGCTGACAGAATTAGAGCCTGTATGGATAGCAGCCTTGCCGATCCTGCCGTCAGCGCATCCGATGCCGATATTCTTGCTGGATCCGCCGAATCCTCCCATGGTATGACCCTTGAAGTGAGTGAGCACGAAAAGAGAGTCATAGTCGAGCAAGCTCTTTCCCACCGTGATATGATCGAACCACTTTCCACCGGTAACGGGGATATCCGCAGTGCCGAACTCATCCATGATGTCGACCGGCGCGAAGTTCCAGCCGTTTATATCTATCGTTTTTCTGTGCTGTTCCGTAGTATAGCGGTCGCCGTCATAATAAGTGTTGGTCTCTACTATCGTGGCGTCTGGCAGATCCTTCTCGAACAGTTCTTTGACCCACGGGCGTGGAATGATGTTGGGACCGTGCGGCTCACCTGTGTGCAGCTTTACTGCGACCTTACCGGTGATATGTTCATTTACTCTCTCGTACATCTTTCTGAGGCCTTCTGCAGAGAGATCTCTCGTAAAATAGACTACCGATTCGTTACCGGTCCTTTCTGCATACGGAACGTACCTGTTGCCGTCTTTTTTCTGTGCATTGCTTGGCATTTCATGATCTCCTTTCCCAAGGATGACACCTTTCTCTTCTGTGATAATAGTAACATACACGCCGGATCTGTTGAAACAAAAAGGAGAAGACAACAGAAGTCATCTTCTCCTTGATGGTCGGAGTGGCGGGATTCGAACCCGCGGCCTCTTGGTCCCGAACCAAGCACTCTACCAAGCTGAGCCACACCCCGAATAATTAAGCCGATGATCAGGGAGATCATCGGCTGTGGTAGCGGAAGAAGGATTCGAACCCTCGCAAACAGAGTCAGAGTCTGCCGTGCTACCGTTACACAATTCCGCTCCAAACACGAACACTATTATAACAAGTTTCAAACGTTTGTCAACAATATTCAGAGGTCCTGACCGCCGTCTTGATTTTTCTAAAGATATGTATAATTATATATACTCAGAGAAAAACTGAGACACCGGAGGAACTACAATGCCAGAATTCACCTATGAGATCACTGAGCCTATCGGCATCCTTTCACAGAGCACCAACGGATGGTCCCGCCAGATCAATCTGATCAGCTGGAACGGCAGAGCGCCAAAATACGATATCCGCGACTGGGCTCCGGGAAACGAAAAGATGGGAAAAGGAATATCCATGTCTCTTGAAGAGCTCAAAGCACTGAAAGAGATCCTTGACGAAATGGAAATCTGACATGATCATCAGTGAGAACAAAGAGCGCTTCCTGAACGTATACAACACATACATCAAACGCGCCGGTTCCGACAAGCTCCTTGAATGGATGGACAACAGGACCGATTTCTTTACCGCGCCTGCCAGCACGAGGTTCCACGGAGCCTGCAGCGAAGGGCTGATCATTCACTCTCTTAATGTCTATGACCTTCTCAAGAAGAGGAATGACGAGGACAAGGCCTATTCAGATGAGACCGTTGCGGTAGTATCCCTCCTGCATGACCTTTGCAAGGCAAACTTCTACAAGGAGACCACCAGGAACGTCAAGAACGATGTCACCGGCCAGTGGGAAAAGGTACCCTACTACTCCATAGATGACAGATACCCCTACGGACACGGTGAGAAATCAGTCTATCTGATCGAGAGATTCATGAGACTGTCTCCGGAAGAAGCTATCGCCGTCAGATGGCACATGGGCGGTTTCGATGACAGCGTCAAGGGCGGAGGATACAACGTCGGCAACGCCTTCAACATGTTCCCTCTTGCGGTAAAGCTGCACATCTGTGACCTTGAAGCCACATATCTTTTAGAAAACAAATGATACAAGCGGTCCTGCCGGACCGCTTCTTTCTTTGTAAGACAAACAGCCGGACCATATCACGATGGTCCGGCTGTAATCTTGTTATCTCTTTGAATCACAGTTCACTCGATATTGGTGAGTCTGTTCTCCAGCTCGCTGATCTTGTCCTTGAGAGCGAGGATCTCGTTCTCACGCTGCGACAGATAGAAATCCCTGCGTACGAGCTCACCATTGAGAGAGTTGATCTCCAGTTCCCTCTCCATCTGCTTCTGATTCTCGTCGTTCAGTCTGTTCCTCAGTTCAGCAACCATGCTCTGACGCTTCTCCAGCTCTCTGACAGCATCGTTGTATTTGCTGACGATCTGCCTGAGCTGCTCATTCTTTCCTTCCACTGCCTGATGCAGACTCGTATTCTGGGCATTCATGCTCTCCACGATGGTCTGGACCTTCTGCAGACGTGACTGGAATCCGGCTGTGAGATTCCTGACCTTATCGTTGGAGCTCTGTACGGCCATGTTATAGCTGCGCACGGCGTTATCTCTCTCCGCAGTGACAGAGCTGAGCTGTTCCGTCATCTCTTCTCTCAGAGTATCTTTTTCGCGGAGAAGCTCTGAGTATCTTCTCTCCTGATCCTGGAGCCTGGAGTCAAACCTCGCCTGCATCTTCTCGTTGTTGCCGGCAATAGCGTTGTCCCTCTCCGCTATCGATCTGGCTACCGCAGCATCCCTGTCCGCTGTGGTCTTT
>JAFYZG010000088.1 GCA_017548825.1 Oscillospiraceae bacterium | reverse complement strand
TGGACATAGATCGCATCGATCAGCGCAGCGACCTCATCGGCCAGTTCCTGATCGCTTTTTGTTTCCGGGACCGGTTCGGGTTCAGGTTCGGGTTCAGGTTCCGGTTCCGTCTTGCCGCAAGCCGTAAGGGCGAACAGCAGAGAAAGGATAAGCAGAATACTGAGTAGTCTTTTTGCTTTTTTCATTTATTCCTCCATATTTTTATCCCAAGCGGGATTAAATTCACTAATGATCCTGACAAAATAAAAAAGAATGCAACACAAGTCTCATATGCGCTGTACGCATGAGACGAATCGGTTGCATTCTTCACACCAAAGAAATGTCGACCATCAGATACGGCAGTTAACTGACTTATGAACCAGCAGATTCCGCCCAAACAATTCACGAGATCCACATCACACAACGCAGAATCTCCTGAGATCAAATACAGTAATGGTGGTTGTTTCGGATTTGAACCGAATCTTCTATTAATCTACTCAGCTAACAACTTTTCAAACCGTATCCGATATTCCGTATTCAGTTTTTATTATTCTAACACTTATATCGGCTCAATGTAAAGACAGAAAAGTCACATGTGTCTATCTGTTTTTCCGCTATATCGCCTGATTTCTGTTCTTCATGCCCGGTAGACCGCTGCTTCCGTGAAGACCCGTTCCATACGCATATCCGTCTCTTCGGTCGGCACAGCCGGCACCTTCTGTTCCTCAAATGCAACTGCCGCTATAACGGCTTTTCCGCACTTCGGAAGATACCTATCGTAGTACCCCCCGCCCATTCCCATTCGGCGGCCGTCCTCATCGAACGCGGTGCAGGGACACAGGACCAGCTCCAGTTCCTCCGGCTGTATGCGCAGGGATGCCTCCGGATCCGGTTCCAGTATCCCGAACCTTCCCTTTTTCCATCCTTTATCCCCCGAAGGCAGCAGAGCTTCCATCCTGTTCTTTGTAAGGACGCGCGGATAGCAGAACCTCTTTCCGTCTGCCTCCGGCAGTTCCGTCAGGAATCTCAGGTCCACCTCGTCGGGCATCGCTCTGTAGATCAGTATCGTTCCGGCATTCCGGAACTCATCTGAAGCAGCTATCCTGCGGGCGATCTCCATGGAAGCCGCGATTCTTTCCCCGGCATCCATTCCACGCCTTTCCTGTATTCCCTTTTCTCTGACTGCCTGTTTTTCAGTCACGGCACATCACTCCCGAAACTTCCGTACATACCGGAAGGCACTATGATCAATGATCTCTGTTTATGAAATTCTTTTCGGACCTGTTCTCACCGGTCTTTGAATTGGTATCCTGCCTGTACCCTCTGGTGTACTCCGTTCCCTTTGCTGCGGCTTCTTTGGCAGAATCGGTGTACAGACCGTACTCGAATTCTTCGCACAGCTCCGTGTAGCTGCTGTCGGTATGGCTGTTCCTCGGAAGCGGTACGTCCTGCTCTCCGGCAAGGATATCCTGGACCTTCCTGATATCCACATGATGGATGTCAGTACCGTCCATGACCGCAACCGCGGCGGCAACTCCCGCTCCCTGGCCCGTCCCGGTGCACTGCGGTATCAGGTTGAGCCAGTCTATCGCGACGGGATCAGCGGACAGATGGCGTCCGGGAGCGAGGAGGTTCTCGCAGCCCTTTGCCATGATCGCCCTTAGCGGTATCTCGACCGGTCCGCAGTCATTGATCTGACAGATCGTGGAGTGCCATGCAATTACGTCGTCATGTTTCCTGGCGAATGCGAAATCTTCAGTAGACATCACATATTCTCCCTGAAGACGTCTGGAGCATCTCGTGCCTAGCTGCGGAGCTATATCATACAGGAACGCATCCCTGAATGCCACCGGGCATGCCTCTTTCATATAGTTGATGACGTTTCCGATGGACAGTCTTGTGGTCACTTCGGTGTAGGTCTGATCCTTAATGGAGGTGCAGTCTCTCTCGCTGTGCCAGTTGTTCATCCAGCAGACGGTGTTGTTGTTCGTGGGAAGAGGACTGGTCCTGTATCCGGCAACGCTTATCAGTCCCCTGGAGAATGCCTGAGCGGCTTCCGGGTGAGCGCTCCTCCACTCCTGGAAGAGATCCCAGTTTATTCCTCCGACTCTGTAAACGAGGGCTGTGGTCGCAGATCTGCTCTCGGAATCGGCGAGAGACTGGTATGCCGCTCCGGACTGGGAGAAGATGTCTCCGTCTCCTGTGGCATCTATCACCTGCTTGGCCAGAATGGCCTTGCGTCCTTCCTTAGACTCGAAGATAACGCCTTTTATGGTCTTGTTCTCGATGATCGGGGTCACTCCCCAGGAATGATACATCAGCTGGATACGGTCTCTCTGCTCATAGACCATCTCGTCCAGCACTATCCTCATGTACTGGGGATCGAAATACGGTGACCTTACCAGCATCGACTCCTTGTGACCGCCGTATGTTCCGCGGCTCACGCAGTCGTGGAACGCCTTCCAGCGCTGAATGAGCGCAGGATCCGTCGATCCCGCTTGCTCCAGAGACGGGGCTGCGATGGTTCCAGGGAACTGCTTCTCGCTCCTGGTGAACCACTCCTCCTGTATGCCCCTCACAAAGCTCTTGTTCCTCCACGTGAGGTTGGGAAGCATGAGAACGTATCCGCCGGTAGCATCTCCGCCCATGTACCCGTAGCGCTCCAGAAGGATTATGTTCTTTACACCGGCGCGGGCCGCTGCGACTGCCGCAGCCTGGCCTGCCGCCCCGGCTCCGACAACAAGAATATCGCATTCCGCATATACCGGAATATCCCTGGCTTCTTCATGATAAAATGCCATCTTTTTTCTCTCCTTACCAATGTCGGTCATCTTCCGGTCCGCTGTCCGTGACCGTATATCGTTATACTCACTTCAGATGGGATTCACCATCTGCCCTTGAGCGCGTTCATGAACGTATCTCCGATTACTGCTATCTCCTCCGCTGCGAAAGCCGGAATGAAATTGTCGGAAAACGTTATCTGGCTGTTTGCCGGAAACTCGTCATCGCCCTCCCACACCGTGGCACGCACTGTCATACCGGGGATGAAATCAAATTCGATCGAGCAGTCACCTCCGGACACTTCCTTCGCACCGATGGCTGCAGCGTCAGCCGCGAGTTTTTTTGCGTTATGCCCGTATGTCCCGGCGAGGCGGTCCAGGCACCTGCCCTTGAATGCTTTGAAATAATGCGCGCCCCACGGGATCTCGATATATGAGAGCATCTTTCCGTTTGAAGGCGACAGCACCCCGTACATGACAAGTCTTGTCATCAGGATTATGATCGAGCTGGATGTCTCCTTCCCGTCGTCATCGTAATGGCAGATGAGTTCCGGCCACTGCATGCTCACAGGCCTTCCCATCACTGTCAGATGGAACTCTTTCCCGTCGAAGGGAACTCCGCTCTTCAGAGAGAGCTCGTACGGATCGAACTCCCCAGTCTTGTCCCTGTAGTATTTAAGCGGGTTCTCTGTCTTGTTGTTGACTATCTCCATTCTCAGTTCTCCGGTCTCTGGAATAATCTGTGATCTGTATGCGGCAGGAAGCAGGCTGCAAGGAACTCATCCATATAGCCGGGTTCCGTCGACAGTTCGATGTAGGTCATATTCCGGCCGATCTCAAACACTTTGTCTGTTGCCTCATCCGAGAGCAGCATCGCGCATGCCCCGGTAAGGGAAGAGTTGCCTATGTATGAATACTTTTCAATAGGCAGCATCGGCAGCATTCCTATGCTGATGGCGTTCTCTATGTCGATCCCGCTGCCGATCCCTCCGGCTATGATGACCCTGTCTATATCTTCCGGCGTCATTGCCAGCGTTTCAAGCATCGTGCGGACAGCGGAAAAGATAGCCGCCTTTGCACGGATGAAATTGTCCAGGTCTCCTTCATTCAGCTCTATATCTTTTCCGGTTCCGCTCTCGTCAGCAAATGCGACGACATATCTGCCGCCGTATTCGTCGTAGCGAACTCTGCGAGCCTCTCTTACGAATTTGCCTTTGGAGTTTACAGCTCCGGTCCGGAACAGTTCGCTGATTATATCTATCAGACCGCTGCCGCATATGCCTATGGGCTTGCTGCCGGCAATCAGGGTGTATTCCGGTTCCAGTGTTTCCTTATCTATATGCACGCTGTCGATAGCACCTGTCGTGGCGCGCATACCGCAGCTGATGTATCCTCCTTCAAAAGCCGGTCCTGCGGAACATGCGCAGCACAGCATGTACTCGCTGTTTCCGAGCACGAGCTCGCCGTTCGTTCCCAGGTCGATGAAAAGCGTCATCAGGTCGGAATCCCACATCATAGTATCAAGGACTCCGGCTGTGATGTCTCCGCCGACATAGCTTCCGACATTAGGTGCAAATATGACCGGTGAATCTTTGCGGGCGGGAAGCCCCGCTTTTTCCGCATCCACACCCGTCAGTTCAAGGAATTCCGGCACGTACGGTTCCAGTCTAATGGAATCTCCGTCGGCGCCGATGAAAAGATGCTCCATCGTCGTATTTCCGGCGATCACGATGCGTGAGATATCGGAGGCGGTCTTTCCGCTCTCGCGGAACATCGCTTCCATTATCGGAATAAGTGTCTCTTCCCTGACCGCTTTCTGCAGTCTTTCTTTGCCGCCCGGCTTCATCTGCTGAATGATGCGGTTTATGACGTCCGCTCCGTAACGGATCTGGCCGTTTCCGCGGCTGGCTTTGGAAAGCACTTTCCCCGTCTTCAGGTTCAGAAGTGCGGCCGTTACAGTAGTGGTGCCGATATCCACTGCTACGCCGCAGCCGTCTTCGAACTGTGTTCTTGACAGACCGGAAGAAAAGATAGTGTCTGTTGCTTTCTCATAGCGTTCCAGCTCTTCAGGGGTGGAGAGATCTGCGGTCGCTATATCTTCCTTGAAAGCGCTTGCGGTCGCCGGCACCCATACGACGGCATCCCCTATCACTTTGCTCTGACATGCGAGACGCCACATCTCTTCATAATCGACATATGAGAGGCGCGGGTTCTGGGGCATCTCCAGTGCGCCTGAGACCAGTCTGACACGGCACTTGCCGCATGTCCCGTTGCCGGCGCAGGGAGCGTCGATCTCGATACCGGCGCGCTGGGCAGCCCGGAGAACGTTCTCTCCTGCCTCCACCTGGCACTTGATATCCAGGGGCTGGTTTTCTACTTTGAAAGTCAGTGTGTACATGTTTTGCTCCTATAGCAACATCACCGGGAAGATCCCGGTGATGCTGTTTTTTAGTAACTTTGTTACATGATGGGGTCCATGCTGAGAGCCGGATGTCCCTTTTCGGTCAGGAACTCGAGCAGTTCTTCCGGATCTGTCGTGATAGTCTCGTCGCCGATCATATCCGTGAAGTTGTCTATGCCCAGGGTCTCCTTCGCTGTCTTGTCGAGACGGGCTCTGAGATCGTCTTTGAGTTCCTTGGGCATCCAGACGATCCTCGCTGTACCGCCCTCTGCGCTGATGAATTTCTTGGATGCAATGAAGTGACGTCCGTGTCCCATGAATCCGGGGGTCTGCACACCGCCGCCGGTCATTGAGGCGAGCTCGCCGAATGTCATGCCGGTTGGGGTCATGCCGGAATACTCACGGTTGACGATCACGACGCCGTTGGAGAGAGGCTCGATGCCGCAGATGCACTCGAAGCAGCCGCAGCTTGTCATCGGGTCTTCGATCAGTGAATAGAGAGACACGTTCTCGACTGCGCCGTGGGTCGCCTGAGCGACCATCTTGTTGACGGATTCATATTTGCCGAGTCTTTCATCAATGAGGCCTTCCTTCGGGATAGGCTGTGAGGGACCGGTTGCGTTGAGCTCATAGGTCGCCTTGGCGTCAAGCCAGGAAACAGCACCGCAGAGTCCGAGACGCTCGGGCGTTACTACGCAGCAGTGTGCGGGAGCAAAGCTCTGGCACAGGATGCAGGTGTAGTACTGGTCTACGCTGTCGTCGCTGAGAGATGAGAGCCTGTTGTCACGGAAACGGTAGACCGGCATGGCCTCCTCTTCCAGGATCTGCCTGACTTTATCGGCATCGGTATACATGGTGACCTGGCACTTGTCGACAACGGATCCGAACTCGTCCATGATCATGGAATAGAGGACTTCGCCGAGATCACGCAGACGCAGTCCCGCGTTGAAGCTGTCCTTGCTGATGCGGATGCGGAACAGGTTCCTCTGTCCGGTGTGCATCATTCCTTCGATGTAGTTGAACCAGGTGTGTATCCGTCTTTCGATGACTGACTCGAAGTCCTTCTGCATCTTCGCGCCGTATACCTTGACCGTGTTGGCAAGAGGCATGCGGATGAGTTCCGTTGCATTTTCGGGTACATCGGGTCCTATGATCTCGATCTTGTGATCTTCGATCTCGCTGGGATCCTCCACCATGGTGAGTAGTTCGCAGGTCGGGTTGTGGTCGGAGTCGAATTCGACATAGGTGTTCGCCCTGCGGATGATCTCTCCTTCAAAGGCGGAAGCAAAGCTTACGGGAAGCTGAACAGCTTTTGCCTTGACCTTGATGTTGCGCAGTTCAAGAGATGTGGGAACGGTCTGGGAGTGATCCAGAACGGATACGAGAGCACCGGGGACCTGATTCTCGCCGAGGTCGATATCAACGATGACCGGGAATCCGAGCGCGATGGCGCCGGCGCCGGCAGAAACGACTACGCTGTCAAGGTTGCCGAAGGTGTTTACGAATGCCGGGACCCTGTCCTTGGTATAGGCAAGAAGTCCTGGGAGATCACCGGGGGTCAGTCCGCCGAAGATAAGCGCGGCGCGGACGGCGACTGTCACGACGTGGATCACTGAAGTGACGTCATGTCCGAGCGGAATGACGCGGTATTCAAGACCCATCTTGACATTCTTCTCAATGACCTGGTCGATCACGTTTCCGACGAGGAAGGTCAGAAGGCCCTTGTCCTGATAATCTCTTACGACATTGGCGACATCTGCGGGGTCAGCAGCTTCTCCCAGCACGACCGCGACGCCCGGGATATCTCCCGTGACCAGCGGTACGCCGAGAGATCTTATGATCGGGTCCGGTACGAAACCGATACCGGCTTCATCTGCGTAAGGATCATCGCTCTCCACATACTTGAGAGCTTCGAGGATCTCTGCGCCGACAGCAGTCGCGAGACCTGCATTCAGCGCCTGGCCGAGATCCTCCTGGTTGGTGATAAGCGATTTCAGTACGCCGACACATGCAGGCAGATCGCCGAGTTTCTCGACTTTGACACCTGTTGCGGCGTAGATAGTGGGAAGGAAGTATGCTGTGCCGGGAAGAACAACGGGCTTATCCTCGCCGTATTTGGCGATGGCGTCGTTCACTGCGCCTTCGGTAAGGCCGGCAACAGCGTTGGATCCCCCGTATATAAGATCTGTTAAAACGCTCATATTTTATCCTCTCTCTTTATAACTTCAACATCAGTTCAGATCTCCAGGAAGGAATCTGCATACAGGAAATTGTTCTTGATGATGTCGGACGCCTTAATAGTCTCCATCACTCTTGCGTCGCAGGGGTTCATAATGGCCGATGTAAGTCCTCTGCACATCGCCATGGCTACTGTGGCAGCGTCAAGGATCGGGCGGATATGCTTCGGTGTTCCGTTCGATACATTGGAAAGACCGCCGGTGGAGTTCAGACCCATGTCGGAGAGCTGTCCGATGAAGTCAAGAACAGCCATCTGCTTGTCCTGCATTCCCTTGATCACGAGGAACAGCGGGTCGAACCACATGTCGCTGGGATCCATTCCTTCGTTCATTCCGCGCTCCAGAAGCTCCTGGCAGTAGACCATGCGCTCGTCATTGTCGGAAGGAACGCCTGCCTTTGAGCACAGCGCTATGACTATGGCGTCGTTGGCTGCGGCGAGATCGATGTTCTCGATCCTGTCTCCGGCATCGGCTGAGTTGACGATCGGTTTGCCGTTCGTACGGTCATACACGGAGATACCAGCCTCGATGGCAGCTCTGTTTGAGGTGTCCAGTGCAAGAGGAACGTTGTCACAGGCTTCCTGAATGGTCTTGACTGCCCACTTCATGAGTTCCGGGCCGTTCTTCTCAGCGGGTCCGATGTTTACGTCGATATAGGTGGCTCCGGCTTCGATCTGCTCCTTTGCCCTCTTGATGATGGGTTCCGGATTCATTTCTTCCATAGCCTTCTTGATTGTTGGCGAGATGCAGTGGATGCGCTCGCCGATCACTACGAATTTTGCCATGATGTTTCTCCTTTATATGTTAATTAAAGTTCCTTCATGAATTTGACAAGATTCGTCGCCTCATTCGGGGCTACGAGGATGTTCCATTCGGGCAGCCTCTCCTGAAGCTCGCCTTTGAGCACTGCGGCTTTTCCGGGGATGATCAGTGTCCTGTTCTTGATCTTATCCTCGATCTCGTTCTCTTTGATGAATTTGGTGATGCTGCCTGCGCTGAACTTTCCTGCAGCCCAGGCTGTCAGTACTGAGTATCCTCCTGCGTCCGAGATGAGGAGGTTTACCGGCACGCCGCTGCGCTCCAGTTCTCCGGAGACTACGAAGTAGGTCAGAGCGAAGTCGACCGTGGTCGCGCATACGCTGTTCTCATCCGCGCCGTTGAGCGGATAGATACCGGGTGCGACCTTCATGGGCTTCTGCGGGTCGGTGAAGATATTCTGTCTGAGTCCATAGAGAGGCAGCGCCTGTGAATAAGTCATGTCCTCCATGACGATGATGGAGCCGTATTTGAGAACGAAAAGCGAAGCCAGCGCGGTCTGCCTGTGAGGATCTCCCTCAGCAAGTTTCTTCACGTTTACGATGGACGGATATCCGAAAGTCCTGTCTCCGTCCTTCAGGGCAGCTCTGCGGACCTGCACCGCGTTCGCGAAAGTATCTTTCAGCGTCGCTGCGGTGACATCCAGCACGAGGTCTTTATATCCGAGGCCTTCGACTGCCGCAACTGTGTCATGCAGCGCATCGATGTCGGGAGCGCCTATTCCAAGCACAACTCCGTATTTCTTGGCGATCTCGGTGAACTGTGCATAGTTGTCAGGCGTCGCTCCGTTGAGGATGGGCTTGTCGGCAGCGCATTTCTCAAGCGCAGCCTCCGCTGCCTCCGCGTCCTTGACGTCGAGGATAAGGAGCCTTCCCTTTCCGGAAGCCTTCTCGACCAGCTGTACATAGGAATCCTTATCCGTGAACTCGAGGTTCAGGGCTTCAACATACATGCGCTCTCCGATGCGCTCGTAATCCACTTTCTCGATCTCGGGAAGCTTGCTGTCGATGCAGCCGGCGCATACGGATACCGCGAAGAGGTTCTCGGACACGAATGTCTTTTCATGCCTGTGGAGAACGGTCTCTCCACCTATCGAGTGTTCGGCGGCTCCTGTTCCGACTTTAAGGGTCTTCATGGGAGGAGCTGTCGCTTCTGAGAGAGTTGCGATCGCATCAGCGGACATATACGGGCAGGCCTCGATCGACACTGCTCCCTGAGCGACTTTCATCGCGAAAGCCATACATGTGGGATTTCCGCATTCCTTGCAGTTCTTCTTGGGTGTGAGTTTGAATATATCAAGTCCTTTAAGTGCCATCTGTCAATCCCCCTTACATCAGATCAGCGACCATATTTGAGATCGCCTCTATGGACTGAGGATGTCTGAGGATGACTGCATCAGCCCCTCCGGCTATCACGGCAGCAGCCGTGCAGACTTCCATATCCACACCGCGTGATTCGCGGGAGCCCCAATCCGGGAAGTCTTCTTCCGAAACGATGGATTCCTTCACCGTCCAGGTCTCCTGAGATACCGGTGTTATGATCGGCATCTGTAGCATCGCGTCGTTCTGGGCGAGCGCTGCATCCTTGACCCTGTCCAGTGTGGATGCCACGTAGTCATAGCCGTAGCCTGCGGCTGCGGTGCCCACGTTCATCACGTATGATTCGGGATTGATCCCCATCTGGGACAGAAGGACGTTGAGCTGCTTTGCGAGGTTGATGTCAACAGCGGATTCCGCCGAGATCTTGTTGCCGTACGCCATGATCGCGGACGCCGCGACTGTCTTGTAGTTCTCTTCCTTTGCCGAGACCAGGAGCACATTTTTACCCTGAAGCGCCTCTGCGATGCTGCTGAACAATGCGGTGTCCTTCTCGACGTTCCTTGAGCCGGTGATCACCAGCGGCACGTCTATTGCATCCGAGACCTGCTTCGCGATCTCAACACATTCCTCTACGGGACGGTTGTCGCCGTTTGGGTCTGCTCCGTTGAGCGCCAGCGCAACAAAGTCTGCTCCGGGCATCTCTGCGGCGCGCTTGGCGATCTCTGCAATCGTCTCCGCTCCTTCGTAATACGAAGCGATGCCGGGTAGTGTGCGGTCCACACCGCTGTCCGTGATCTCAGCACCTATCGCTACTTTGTTCTTCAGCGGTGCGTCGAAGGAATACAGCGGCATAACGTTGGATCCGCCGATGGTCACAGCCTTATCCCCTGTTCCGATCGTCACTTCGTTGATCGAAGAGGAATAAGTCTGTGGCTTGCGTGTAAATGCCATGCTATCCATACCTCCAAATAATTGCTTTATATTTTTTATGAACGCGGGGCGGTCAGCCTCACGCGAACAGTTTTTCTGCTATCTCGTTTACTGCAGCCCTTGCCGGAGAATCGTCTGGCAGCTTTGCAGTAGGCTTCCCGTCGCTGTCGTACTCATATATCATCTCGTCGTGCGGAACCACGCCGATAAGGTCGAGACCGCTCTTCTCTATCTCCTCCCTCACACCGTCGTTCAGTTCTCCGTTCGGTGCGCGGTTGACGATGAGATAAGCGTGGTCAACGCCGAGATCCACTTCTTTTACCAGCTCAGCTATGCGGCTGACTGCCTGGATGCCTCTCCTGGAGCAGTCGGAGACAAGAACGATCGCATTGACGGACGGCAGGACTCCCCTGCTGATATGTTCCATTCCCGCTTCGTTGTCCACAATCATGTAGCGGTACGCGTCCTTCAGTTTTCTGAGCTCAGAACTCAGAAGATCGTTCACGAAGCAGTAACAGCCTTTTCCCTGTGTGCGGCCCATGACCAGCAGATCGAAGTCATCATCCTCAACAAGCGCTGTATGGAACTTGGCGTCCATGAACTCTTTCTTGCTCATGCTCGCGGGTATCGGGCTGACTGCTGCCGTATCCGCAGAAGCGATGACCTCCCTTATCTCCCCCAGGGTGTGTTCCACCTCTACGCCGAGGACCTCATTCAGGTTCGAGTTGGCGTCGGCGTCAACTGCAAGTACCGGCGTTTTTCCGTTTCTGCAGAGCCAGTCTATGAACATTCCGCAGATAGTGGTCTTTCCTGTCCCGCCCTTGCCTGCGACAGCCAAAGTAAATGTTGACATATCTTCCTCCAGTAAACTGATAGTTCAGGATCGTGCACCTTCCGGCCGATCAGCCC
>JAFYZG010000087.1 GCA_017548825.1 Oscillospiraceae bacterium | reverse complement strand
TTTCCGGTAAAGAACTCATCCAGGGAGAGCCCGACGCCTCCTCGCTTCCGTCAGGGGGACTTCGGGCTACTTTTGAAGCCAGAGGATATACCGCGTGGGATCCTACTTCCTACGCTTTCGTGAGAGGAAAGACACTGTTCATCCCCACAGCCTTCTGCTCCTATACGGGCGAGGCGCTGGACAAGAAGACCCCGCTGCTGCGCTCCATGGACGCCCTCAACAGGGAAGCCATGAGGATGCTCAGACTGTTCGGCAACACCACGGCAAAGAGGGTGAGCGCGAACGTCGGCGCGGAGCAGGAATATTTCCTCATCCCAAAGGATCTCTATGAGAAGAGGGAAGACCTCAGATATACCGGAAGGACCCTGTTCGGGGCGCCTTCCCCCAAGTCGCAGGAGCTCGACGACCACTACTTCGGATCCATACCTTCCAAGAAGGCCGCGTTCATGGAGGAGCTCAACGAGAGGCTCTGGGAGCTCGGCATCGCTGCCAAGACGGAGCATAACGAGGTGGCCCCGTCGCAGCATGAGCTCGCCTGCATCTACAACACTGTCAATATCGCCACCGACCAGAACCAGCTGGTCATGGAGATCATGAAGAAGACCGCGGAGAAGCACGGATTCGTGTGCCTGCTGCATGAGAAGCCCTTCGCGGGAGTCAACGGCAGCGGCAAGCACAACAACTGGTCCATCTGCACCGACGACGGCGTCAACCTGCTGTCTCCGGGAAGCTCTCCCGAGGACAACCTGCAGTTCCTGCTCTTCCTGTGCGCGGTACTCAGAGCCGTCGACAGGCATCAGGATCTGCTGAGGCTCTCGGTCGCCACGGCAAGCAACGACAACAGGCTCGGCGGCAACGAGGCGCCTCCCGCAGTCATCTCGGTGTTCCTCGGCGACGAGATCACCGGAGTGCTGGAAGCCGTCGCGGAAGGCATACCCTATGAGCGCCGCAGGAGCGAGATGATGAAGATCGGTTCCGAGGTGCTCCCGGGCATCCGCAAGGACAACACCGACCGCAACAGGACATCTCCCTTCGCGTTCACAGGCAACAAGTTCGAGTTCAGGATGGTCGGATCATCCGACAGCATCGCCTGCGCCAACATCATGCTCAACAGTTCCGTGGCGGAATCCCTCGGATACTTCGCCGACGAGCTTGAGAAGGCGGAGAGCTTCGAGGACAAAGCCCACGAACTGATCAGCGAGACATACCATACAAACGGCAGGATCATATTCAACGGAAACGGCTACGGCGACGAGTGGAAGGCTGAGGCCGAGAGAAGAGGCCTGCTGAACTACAGGACCACCCCGGACTGCATGCCGCATCTTCTTGACAGGAAGAACGTGGAACTGCTCACCAAACTCGGCGTGTACACCGAGTCGGAGCTGCGCTCCAGGTGCGAGATCATGCTGGAGAACTACTGCAAGACAGTGGAGATCGAAGCCAGGACCATGGAGTCCATGGCGATCCAGCGCATCGCTCCCGCAGTGGAGAGATACGCAGGCGATCTGGCGCAGAGAGCCATGGCCAAGACCGCGGCGGCAGGCGCCGAGTCCATCTTCGAGATGAGGATCATCGAAAAGCTGTCGAAGTTCACCGACGGCATCAGCGACAAGGTGGATAAGATCAAGAACATCCGCGCAAAGATCCACACCGAGGACTGGGAGAAGGAAGCCTACGGAGTAAGGGACGAGCTCATCCCAGCGATGGAAGCGCTGAGGGCCGACTGCGACGCTGCGGAGGAGATCACGGCCAAGGATTACTGGCCGTTCCCGACCTACGGCGATCTGCTGTTCGGATCCTGATAAGAAAACACTGAAACGAGACAGGAGGGCATACCATGAGCGATTCATCCTTTGCATACCGTTCATCGCCGTACCGCTACGTAGCGAAGTACCGCAACGGAAAGTGGGAGGACGGATACCTCTCACAGGATGAGAACATCGTGCTCAACGAGAGCGCATGCGTTCTGCAGTATGCCCAGAACGTCTTTGAAGGGCTTAAGGCAAGAAAGACCGCGGACGGACGGATCATCATATTCCGTCCGGACCGCAACGCCGCCCGCATGAAGGATTCCTGCGAGAGGATGGCGATGCCGCCATATCCGGAGGATCTGTTCCTGAAAGCGGTGGACGACGTGGTCAGGGCCAACGCGGACGTGATACCTTCCTGCGAGGACGGAAGCTCCTTCTATCTGAGACCCTTCATGATCGGCACCGATCCGGTGCTGGGAGTGAAGCCCGCCTCGGAGTACGAGTTCAGGATCTTCGGGTCCCCGGTGGGGAAGTACTTCAGCAGGATGATAAAGCTGAGGGTCTGCGACATGGACAGAGTGGCACCTCACGGCACCGGCCATGTCAAAGCGGGGCTCAACTACGCGATGAGCCTTTACGCCATCACGGAAGCCCACGCGCTGGGATACGACGAGAACCTGTATCTCGACGCGGCGACGCGCACATACATAGAGGAGACCGGAGGGGCCAACATATTCTTCATCACAAAAGACGAAAAGCTGGTCACTCCGAGATCCGACACCATACTTCCCTCCATCACCAGGGATTCGCTGCTCACGGTGGCATCGGAGTATCTGGGGCTGGAAGCGGAAGAGAGACCGATCTCCATCAGTGAGATCCCGGAGTTCGCCGAGTGCGGGCTCTGCGGCACCGCGGCGGTCATATCACCGGTGCGGAGCATAGACGATCACGGCACGGTCT
>JAFYZG010000086.1 GCA_017548825.1 Oscillospiraceae bacterium | reverse complement strand
GTATCCGGGAGGATCAAATGCCCAAACCAGTTGCTATCATATTAGAATTGGCAGTCTGCATCTGTGTGTTGTGGATGATATCGTTCTTCTCTACCCTTTTCCATGAGCTCGGACATGCTGCCGGTTATATGCTCTCTACAGGAGGCAGGCGCTGGCACATACGCGTAGGATCGGGAAAGAAGCTGCATGATACGAAGTCTCTTACAGTGAAGCTGCTCATCGTAGACGGTTACTTTGACCCTACAGAAGACAGGATAGATACCAAAGCGAAGCTCATCGCAACGCTCTCGGGCGGTCCCGCCGCATCACTTGTTCTGGTCATACTGCTGCTGATCCTGAGATTCGGCGGCTTTACATTCGACTCAGAGATCATCGCTACGGAGACGATTGAATTCTTTATCAACTACGCGCTGATCTATAATTTGTTTATCCTGATCACGTCTATCGTTCCCGCGCACTATTTCTCCGGAGAGAACAAGGGAACGGAGACCGACGGACTCAAAATACTCAATACGATAAGAGACAGAAGGATATCCGGAAGTTCAGATTAATACTGTTCCTGCAGGCGGAGGAAAAACAGATGATAAGAAGTATCCGGCCGGAAGACGCGCAGGCCCTGGAGCATATCTGCAGGACCGCGCTTGGACACGAAACGACATCCGGTCACATAAAACATCGTATAGAGGAGCTGGGTGAAGACCCATGCTACTTTATTTCCGTTTATGAAGACGACGAGACGCGTCAGGCCCTGGGATTTATCCAGGCAGAAAGATACGATCTTATATATGGTGAGAACGGCTGGAACATCATCGCGCTGGCCGTCTCCCCGGAGGTGCAGCGCCGCGGGATCGGCAGACAGCTGCTCGCTTCCCTGGAAGAACACGCAGCCGGACGCGGAGATTCTTTTGTCCGCCTCAACTGCAATATCGTCCGCACTGACGCGCACGAATTCTATCAGCACATGGACTATACCTGCGATAAGACGCAGAAACGGTTCATCAAGTATCTTGACGATTGATATGTTCCTCATCTGACCTGAACGGAAAAACGGAGGATCGCTATGGAAAAAGAAGAGAGAAAAGGCAGAAAGATACGCAGGATAATAGGACGCATTCTTCTTTCCCTTCTCATTCTTATAGTTCTTGCCGCGTGCGGTCTGTTCGTCTACGACAAGGTGAATGACCGGGCGATAGTGAAACAGCTGGATGAGCTCGGATATGTGAATGCCGTATCCGTCGGTTCCCATGACCTCAACGTATACATTACTGGCGATCCCAATTCCCCGTATACGCTGGTGTACATCGCTGGCCTCGGTTCCATGGCAGGACTCGCGGACACGGAGCCTCTCACGGACCGTCTGGCGGACAGGTACCGCTTCGCGATAGTCGACCGTTCCGGCTACGGCCTGAGCGAGGACACCAAAGAGCCTCAGACCGTGGAGCAGATCGTGAGCGATTACCGGGCTGCTCTAAAGGCCGCAGGCGTGGAAGGACCGTATGTGCTCATGCCGCACTCGATCGGCGGAGTATACGCTTCCTACTGGGAAGCGACCTATCCCGAAGAGATCAAGGCGATAGTCTTTCTGGATGTGACCCAGATCGGAGACCCGGATTATCTGGAAGAAACCGGTTTCCAGGATTCAGTGCTTTTCTTGAAGGTTGAAGCGGCGCTGTGCAAGATCGGCATCGACCGGCTGACCTTCGATCCGGCATCACAGACCGATTTCTATACAGCGGAGGACAAGAAGGCGCTGGGCGGGATGTTATGGCGTATCTGCCCCATCTCATGGGCAAGGTGTTCTGAGGAGAAATACATCTACTCCAATATCCGCACTGCTTTCAACAGCCTTTCACCCAACGATATTCCCAAACTGATGATCTACACGTCCGCAGAGACGGAAGAAGATGCCAGAGAGCTCTTTGCGTATTACAAAGCCCTGACAGAGGCGTCGGGCGGCGATGCTTCCTATTATGACAAGACGGACGAGGAGATCGCGGCGTATGTTAAAGAGCGCAAGGAATTCGACGAGATAAACCTGCAGCCGTATATCGACAAGCTCGGGAACGTGACATACCTGAAGATCCTCGGTCACCACTATATCTATTCGCACAAGCCGGACGAAGTGGCAAAGGCGATAGACGAATTCCTGACAGCCCTGTCATAATAGAGATATATAACGAAAAGCAATTATGTGATTGATAATACGTTGGAGAACAGCATGCAGTACGCAATTGAATTGTTTTTCGACAAGGAGATGGAGCAGGAACTTTTTGATCTGGCTCAGCTCGTTGCCGATCAGAAACTCAGCACGAAATATCTGGAGTGGAAGACCAGGCCGCATGTCACGCTGGCCTGCTTTGAGGATGTCGATGAAAAGAGATGCATATCGCTGCTGAACGATTTTGCGCAGTCACACAGGCAACTTCCGGCGCACATAGGCTCTGTCGGTATGTTCACTGACACAAAGACCATCTTCGCTTCGCCTATAATGAACGAAAGTATGTTCCGCCTGCAGAGAGAACTGCACGAACATCTGAAAGAGTTCGATTCTTCGGGATACGTCTGGTATCACCCGGACAGGTGGGTGCCGCACTGCGGTTTGGCTTTGATGTCGGAGGACAGCGACGAGGCTTTTTATCAGGCATGCGATCTTATTCTGCGCAGTTTCATGAAACTCAACGGCACATTCGAATCGATCGGGCTGGTGAGGATTTCGTTCCCTGTAGAGGAGATCTGTACGGTCGAACTGGGATCCTGCGATGACTGAGCTCAGATACGGAAACACGAAAACTTTCTATATAAAGGGCGATAACGGCGGTCTTCTTGTCGACACGGATTACGCCGGCACTCTGCCCGCGTTCTACCGCTCCCTGAAGCAGAACGGCATCACTGTAAAGGACATATCCTTTGTCCTGGCGACCCACTATCACC
>JAFYZG010000085.1 GCA_017548825.1 Oscillospiraceae bacterium | reverse complement strand
CAGCGGCTCCATGTATACCTTGTCTGCTATCGACGTGTCTGTCATGATAGTCGCGGGGTTGGAGTTGCACAGAATGACCTGATAGCCCTCTTCCTTAAGCGCCAGGCAGGCCTGTGTGCCTGCATAGTCGAACTCCGCCGCCTGCCCTATGACGATGGGGCCGGATCCGATGATCAGTATCTTGCTGATGTCTTTACGTTTTGCCATTTCTGTTTATCTCCTGTATATATCTTTTCCGTTTATCACTGTTCTGATGCATGTCCCGCGGACCTCCATACCGGCGAACGGCGTCGACTTTCCTTTCGACAGGAACTCCTGCGGGTCGATACGATAAGCCTCATCCAGATCCCAGACCGTATATCCCGGGTCACTGCTGATACCGAATCTCTTCCTGGGTGCGGACGACATAAGCGTGATGAGCCTTTCCAGACTTATCCTGCCGCTCAGGACCAGTCTGCTGTACAGTACCGGAAAGGCCGTTTCCAGCCCGGTTATTCCAAACGAACTCTTCTCAAGTCCTCTGCTCTTCTCCTCCGCGCTGTGAGGGGCATGATCAGTGGCGATCATATCAATGGTACCGTCGGTCAGTCCTTCTATCAGGGCCTCTCTGTCCTCCGCAGACCTGAGAGGCGGATTCATCTTGAATCTGCCGTCTTCCTGCAGATCATCCTCGCACAGCACGAGGTAATGCGGCGCCGTCTCGCAGGTAACATCCACGCCCCGTGCCTTTGCTCTTCTGATCACATCCACGCTTTCCTTCGTCGAGATGTGGCAGACGTGATAGGCACATCCGGTCTCTTCCGCTAATCTCAGATCGCGTTCTATCTGGCTGTACTCGCTTTCTGATGATATCCCTCTGTGCCCGTGTTCCGCGGCATATCTTCCTTCGTGTATATAGCCTCCGTGCAGCAGCGTCTCATCCTCGCAGTGTGCTGCTATGATCTTCTCGAGAGCTTTTGCTCTGAGCATCGCGCTGCGCATCATCTCATCAGACTGTACTCCCTTCCCGTCATCCGAGAAGGCTATGATGCCGTCTGCCAGCCCTTCCATGTCCGACAGTTCCCTGCCTTCCTCCTTCACGGTTATCGCTCCGTAGGGATGGACTCTGACCGCCGCGCTTTCATCTATTATCTTCTGCTGTAACCTGAGCTGTTCCAGACAGTCCGGTACAGGGTCCAGATTCGGCATCGTGCATACATCCGTATACCCGCCGTGTGCCGCCGCAAGACTTCCGCTCAGGATCGTCTCTTTATATGAAAAACCCGGCTCCCTGAAGTGCACATGCACGTCACAGAAACCGGGAAACACGTATAATTCCTTTTTACCGGCATCCGCTATGCCGTCAGAGAACACGGATCCCCTGTCCTCACATCCGAGGATGCAGTCCGGATCGACAGTAATAATCCTGTTCGTCATCTGTTTCTCTCCATAAAAAAACCTGCCGCAAGGCAGGATCGCATCAGACAAAGACCGGACGGTCAGTTCCGTCCTTTTCCTTTTGTTCCGGGATCTTGCCGATATCTCTGTATCGCCTTAAAGACCGCAGAAAGTATACCATTTCATTCTGTTTTTGTCTATCTCCGCGGCAGGCATTCCGATGATTCTGCGTTATGCTTAATTTATACATATATATCCCGGAGACATTTGTTGAATCGTCCCATCTCTTCTGTTCTGTTTCTGCACAGAAAAGGAAAAAGTCCTGGGCAATGCCCAGGACTTTTCATATCGCTTCTGTTTTTCACTTCTCAAACGTGGCTGCCACATTCTCAAGAAGCTCTCTGATGGACAGATGCTGCGGACACACGTGTTCGCACATCCCGCACCTGATGCAGTCAGATGCCTTCCCGTTTCCCTGTGCGGTGATGATCTGATAATAGAAGAAAGTGTTGTCGCTGTGGAACGTCTGGAAGTTGTTCATCGCAGCGAACAGATCCGGGATCCGGATGCTCATTGGGCATTCGTTCTCTTCTATGCAGTAGCGGCATGCCGTACAGGGGATCAGATCCAGTCCCTTGAAGATGTCACGCACCTTCGATATGGCTGCCTGCTCCTCCTCGGAAAGCGGCTTGAAATCCTTCATCGTTGAGACGTTGTCTTCCATCTGGGACATATCGCTCATACCGGAAAGCACAACTGCGATCTGCGGGAATCCTGCTGCGAAACGCAGCGCGTAACTGGCATTGCTTCCGCCACCGAGGTTCTTCAGTATGCTGTCTGCATCTCCCGGCAGATTCACGAGCGTGCCGCCCTTGACCGGTTCCATCACGATGACCGGCTTCCCGTGTTTCTCGCAGACCTCATAGACGTTGCGGCTCTCTACAGCGACATCGTCATAGTCCGCGTAGTTGAACTGGATCTGGACGAACTCCACTTCCGGATGCTCTGTGAGTATCATATCCAGCACTTCAGCTCTGTCATGGAAAGAGATCCCCAGGTGACGGATAAACCCTTCTTTCTTGAGTTCATATGCGGTCTCATATGCTCTGCATCTTTTGTACTTGTCATAGTTGCGGAGCCCCTGTGCATGCATCAGATAGAAATCGAAGTATTCCACTCCGCACCATTCGAGCTGCTTCTGAAAGAACGGCCTTATGTCCTCTTCCTTGTCAAAGAACGCATCCGTCAGTTTGTCTGCCAGCAGGAACCTGTCTTTGTCATATCGTTTTGATATGCATTCCCTTATCGCCGTCTCGGATTTTCCGCTGATGTATGCATGTGCAGTGTCAAAATAATTGAATCCTGCATCCAGAAACGCATCCACCATCTGTGCGAATCTCTCCAGGTCGACTTCCGTTCCGTTCATCGGCAGCCTCATGCACCCGAATCCGAAGTTCCCATTCACCTCTTCAAAAAATCTGTTTCTTTCCATTACCGGTTCCTTTCCCTCATTGTTCTTTACTATATTATACAGCATCTTTTTTTAGCCACTGTTAGAAGCTCATCCGGTCGTTCCAACTCTTGACTCGGAAGGGTTAAACTGATAACATTCCTTGTGCATATTGTATATAGGAACGGTGTCGTACTTATGGATAATAACCAACAGAAGACCATCGGAAAGGACTATTCGCTGGCCGGTCTGGCAAAATTCTGTTCGACCGCGGTTTTCACCCAGATGATGTTCTCGCTTCTGATGTCTCTGGATGACAGTCTTTTCATTTCAAGATATCTCGGGCCGACCGCCCTTGCAGCATTCAGCGTGAGTGCCCCTGTCTTCATGGTACAGAGCGGTGTAGCCTCCATCCTGGGAGGATGTGCGTCGCTGTGCTCGTCAAAGATGGGAGAAGGCAAGACCGAGGAAGCCGCCGGAGACTTCACGTCCGTCGGGATATTCAGTTTCTTCTTCGGTATCGTCGTTTCCGTGCTTCTGCGGATATTCATGGAACCTGTTCTCCGCTTCTGCGGAGCCACGGATCTGCTGATGCCCTACTGCAGACAGTTCTTCGGGAAGATGGTGTTTTTCTTCCCCCTGTCACTGCTCAGCATGTTGTTCTCGTTCTTCTACGTTCCCGCTGGAAAGCCTGTATACAACATGATCACGACACTGATGTCGGCGATCCTGAACATAGTTTTTGACTGGCTCTTCATAGTAAAGCTTGATCTGGGGATGAGCGGCCCGGCTCTTGCGAACTTCTGCGGGACCGTAGCCGTGCTGATATTCGGCTTTATCTTCTACTCGGGAAAGAAATGCGAGATAGGCTTTGGCAGGCCTTCCAGACACATCGGCAACCTGCTTCTCAAGACTCTCAAGCTCGGATTCTCGCACATGGTATCCTCGCTCTCTCTTGCCGTGAACAGTCTGGTGATCAATCTGGTCCTTCTCGACACCGCCAGTGAGATGGCGCTGTCCGCGAATCATATCGTGAACAGCATGCAGTTCATCTTCATGTCCGCCTTCTTCGGCATATCCTCGTCGGTCAGCCCAATGATAAGCTTTGCTTACGGGGAAAGAAAGCCGGAGAGGATCAAGCGCATCTCAAGGCAGCTGGCGGAGCTCATGATACTTCTTGCTGCTGTGATCGTCACGCTCTATCTGCTGGGCAAGAGATCTCTTGTAAAGCTCTACCTCAAGGACGATTCGGATCCCGCGCTGGTCGCGATGGTCCTCAAAGGACTCAGCGCGGCAGCCCCGACGTTCCCGTTCTTCGGTCTTGTGATCGCGGTCCAGGATCTCTTTACAGGCCTGCAGAACCCCAAAGTCGCGACCATCATCACCCTGATGGAGAACGTGGTGTTCGCGAACCTCAGCGTGATCCTGATGACGAAGCTCTTCGGGCTGGACGGGTTCTGGTGGACCTTCTGCGTTTCGGAGGCTCTCGCTTTCCTGGTGGCTCTGTTCTTCTATCTGAAATACCGGGATGTCTACGGTTACGGCAGAAGCGGAAAAGCCTCACACTTCGAAGAAGAAAAAAACGTTTGAGACGGTCTTATAGAAAAAGTCTGCGCTACATCGGTAACGCAGACTTTAATTATGCTTTCGTTTTCTTACCAGTCACTGTCCCAGTCGGTACCGCTGTCCCAGTCAGATCCGCTGTCCCAGTCGGACCCGGAATCCCAGCCTGAATCGCTGTCCCAGTCCGAACTGCTCCAGTCGGAATCCGAATCCCAGTCGCTGTCCCAGTCGGAGCTGTAATCATACGGATCATAGTAGTCGCTGTCATAGAAATCCGAAACGTTGTAATCCGAGCTGTAAGAGTAGGACTGATAGTAATCGTCGTAATTGCTGCCGAAATAGCTGTCCACGTCCGTGGGATACCAGCCGTACCCGGGGGAATAATAGTACCAGTCGTCGTGGTAGTTGTAATAGGTATCCCCGTTATAGCTGTAGTATCCGGTAGACGGCGAGTGGGAAAAGTTGCTTATCATGATGCCCACTACGCCCAGGATGATCCAGATGGTGAAGATCACAGCCAGGATGACGAACGCAGAACGGCAGCCTTTGAGATTCTTCCTTCCGCGGGGCATCACTGAGCCCGATCTCTCGGACTGTCTCTGCGCAGCGGCTCTTGCCTCCGCATTCCGCCTGTTGGCAAATTCGCTCTTCAGCTTCTGATAGATCTCATTTACAGCGTATTCCTCGTCCGTTCCTCTGTATCTTACTGCCCTGGAACCGTCCGCCTTGTTCTTATATACCACATATTCCCCGTCGACGTCCCTGTAGATGCCGAACGCCTTGGGCTGTCTGTAATCCTCGCCGATGAAGAAACGGAGCTTCTCCACAGGCACGTTATACCTGGAACAGAACGCCTTGAGTTCCTCAATGGTCCTCGGCACGCCTTTCCCCGCCCTCTGGGTGTTGATATTGGGTGCGCCGCAGTTCGGGCAGTTCGTATAGGCATCAGAATAATAACTGCCGCAGTATTCACACTTGACCTTCATGGAGATATACCTCCTCTCATGATCTGTCCCGGAGGATCTTTCGGATCCTCTCTCCGGCAGTACTAGTATAGCATATACGCCCCGCGCCAGAAATGACGAACACTGCGGAATACGAAGCCGTAATGCATGTTTTTCCGCGGAATAATCATGCAGAAGAAAAGAGCGCCGGAACGATCAGTTCCGGTGCTCTCCGCTAAATCGGTATGGTATTTACCGCTCAGTCGTCCTTCGTCTGATTCAGCAGCCAGGACATGATGCCGTACTCGTTCTTGTATGTCGGCACCCAGCTCCAGTGGTTCTGACGGAAGAGCTTTCCGTAGTTCTCCGCCTGCATGAGGCTCGGCGTGATGGAAACATCATACTTCTCGAGATCCTCAGGCGAGAACAGTGTCAGATGAGCATTGTCGTTGCCGTTGTCTCTCATGTTCATGACGGCGTCAACGAGATATTTGTGGCGGTACAGTGTGTGGTCGATGTATGCAGATGTGACCCAGATCGGGCGTCTGATGGACTTCAGTATCGTGAAGGTCTCGGGGGTCATGGAGGGGCACACCGGGACAGCGGCCGCGAACAGGTCGGATCCCACCGACATTGCGCGTACAGTTCCGGCTCCGCCCATGGACATACCGGTGACATAGATCCTCTTGGGATCCACTTTTCCTTCATCGATCATCCTTCTGATCAGGTCGCATACCAGTCCGAGATAATATCTGGACCAGCCGTACCTGGGATCCTTGGAGAAATCGCTGTTCTCGAACTTGTTGTTCATATTGACCTTGGAGAAGTCGCGGCGCTCCTCTACGCACATGGGAGCAAGCACGTACAGATCCGGATAATCCTCTGCGAAGTTGACCGGACCGAAGTCTGCTGTGAGCTGCTTCTCGTTGTCCCTTGCGCCTTCGCCGTCCTCATAGCCTCCGTTTCCGCCTCCGTGGAGGAAAAGGATCATCGGGCGGGGGGTCGTTGCGTTCTCAGGGCTGTAGAGCCTGTACATAAGGCGGCCTTCCACTACCTTGGCGAACTTGTCGTCCATGGTGCGGGTCTTTACCTCGAACTCGCTCTGGCCGATCTTCTTGTCGCCGACAGCCAGCGTCCAGACTGCTTTATTGGTGGAGGGCACGACTTCGATGTGGAGAACGCCGTCCTTGACTTCAACTGACTTCACGTCTCCGGGAGCAACTCCTCTGCTCTCCTTGAGATATGCGATGTGTTCTGTCGACACCGCAGGTCCTTCCAGACGGACCTGGTCGATTGCGGGAGCGTCACCT
>JAFYZG010000084.1 GCA_017548825.1 Oscillospiraceae bacterium | reverse complement strand
GCAGATGTCTCCACCGCGAGCTCCACCTGCTGTCTTATGTGAGGCATATACCCCTCGTTGTTTCCGATCTCAAGGCCTCCGGTATCGATGAGAGAGAACCTGTATCTCCCCCATTCGCATTCGCCTATGACCCTGTCTCTGGTGACGCCCGGCGTGTCATCGACGATGGAACGCCGCTCACCGATCAGTTTGTTGAAAAAAGTGGATTTGCCCACATTGGGCCTTCCCACTATGGCTACTGCCTGTCTCATTTGATGAATCCTATCTTCCGAGTATCGCATCGAGCAGGTCGGCGCCGTCATTATCGGTCCTGACCGGCAGCCCCATCCTATGCTCGAATTCTTCTTTTGTTATATCGTCCAGGAACCTGTCCCCGTCGCGCCTCAGCACAGCTTCCGGGAGAATTATCTGGTCGGCTCTCACGTCTTCTCTCTTGACCTGTGCCAGTATGTCGGTGGCTGTAAGCAGGCCGGAGACAGTTATCGTCGGTCCGAAAAAGTCGTTCCGCACGCCGTGGACCCTGACGTGTGTCCCCGGAAACTTATCACTGATCCTGTCGGTGAGAGCGACGATCATGTCGTACGACATAAGGCCCGTCACGATGTCCGCGTATCTCTCCTCGTCATCGCCCTCTTCAAACTCAAGAGCGCTGATGAATTCTTCCTCGAACCTGGAAACCATTCCCACTCCGTTCTCGATCTGCTTATAATCCCCGTATTCATCCGCTCCGGGGATCTCTTCTTCCGCGATGATGTACAGTTCATCGGACGGGTACACTATCCTGTCCCCAAACTTTTCAAGACACTCGTCCTGGAACGGGCGCAGTATGCTTATCACTTCCCTGGCGCTTTCCCTGTCGAAGGGCTCAAGTTTTGCCAGTCCGTTTCTGTGAGAAGTGAGTCCGACCGGGACCACGGCTATGCTTGCGACCGCAGGGCACAGCGCGGTCAGATCCGAGACCGTCCTTTTGAGGTGTTCCCCGTCGTTCCAGCCCCTGCATACGACGATCTGACAGTTGATCTCTGCGCCGGAGTCGGCCAGGCGGTACAGGTGTCTCAGGCTGTCTCCCGCAAACCGGTTTCCCATCATCAGGCATCTGAGTTCCGGTTCTGTAGTATGAACGGATATGTTGACGGGCGAGATCTTCATCTTGATGATGCGATCTATGTCACGGTCTGTCAGATTGGTCAGGGTGACATAGCTTCCGAAGAGGAACGACAGTCTCGTGTCGTCATCCTTGAAATAGATGGAATCCCTCATTCCTTCCGGATTCTGATCTATAAAGCAGAAGATGCATTTGTTCCTGCAGGCATGCTCCCTGTCCATGAGAAAAGTACCGGACTCTATGCCCAGTTCCTCATACTCCTTCTTGGATACGTGAAACGTCTCCTCAGTCCCGTCTTCACAGCGGACAACGATGTCCAGTTCTTCCGCGGCGGTATAGAATCCGTAGTCAAGGACGTCTTCTATCTCCTCGCCGTTCACCGAGACCAGCATCTCGCCCGGAGCTATATTCAGTTTTGACGCCGGCGATCCTTCCAGGATGTTCGCGATCTTAACTGCCATCTTTTCCCGTCAAAAACAAAAAAGACGAGGATGTTCTTCCCCGTCTTCGGATGTTGCATTAAGCTTCTTTGTTGATAACCTCACGGCCCTTGTAATAACCGCAGTTTCCACAAGCTTTGTGCGGGACCATGAACTGTCCGCACTGGGGGCAGGTCACGAGCGTCGGGGCGGCTATCTTCCAAACGGAGGAGCGTCTTTTATCGCGCCGCGCCTTGCTGGTTTTTCTTTTCGGTACTGCCATGCCTAGCACCTCCTCACAATAGTCATAAAAGCGCGCCTTATAAAAAGCGTGCTTGATTATTATATCTGCGAGGTCAAGGGGTGTCAACAGTCTTTTGGACGAATTTTCACGCAGTACCTCAAAAACCGTGTTTTGTGCCTTTGCCGGAGGATCTCAGAGATACTTCCTGACCGATTCCGTCAGTTCGTCGACTTCGCAGGACACTGTAACGATGATGCTGACATGTTCCGGAGCGATATCCGTGAACTTATCCAGCAGCGCTCCCAGTCCTTCTATATCCCCGTTTCCCACTTTCAGCACACCGTCAAGATAGACCTCCATGATGTCATAGTCTCCGGCCAGCACTCCCATGAAGAATCCGAAATACTGATCGTATCCTCTGATGTTGTAGTCGTCCACATCGATGATCCTCACACTGGACTTGATGTTGTATGTGGACTTCATGCCCTTCTCGATGCATACGATGTGTCCGCCGGATTCATCGGCAGCCCTGTTCATCATCTCTATGATGGTCTTTGTCTTTCCGGATCCTTTGGATCCAACGATGAGCTTGATCATATCCATCCTCCTCTATTTATCTTCAAGAAGTCTCTTCTTGTCTTCCTCATATCCCGGTTTGTCCAGGAGCGCGAACATGTTCCTCTTGTACGCTTCGACACCTTTCTGGTCGAACGGGTTCACTCCGAGCGTATACCCTGACACAGCGCATGCTCTCTCAAAGAAATATATCAGTTCTCCGACATTGAACTCGTCCAGTCTGCTGCATTCGATCACCGAGCATGGAACTCCTCCGTCGGTATGGGCTGACAGCGTCGCATCCGCGGCGGTGTTGTTGATCTCATGTATGCTTTTCCCCGCAAGGTAATTAAGACCGTCGAAGTCATCTTCCTCGTGATGCACAGTCATCTCGGAATCGACCTTTGAGAATCTGACAAGCGTCTCGAAGATGATCCTCGATCCGTCCTGACAGTACTGTCCCATCGAATGAAGATCTGCGGTGAACACACATGTGGACGGGAACAGACCTTTGTGCTCTTTCCCCTCGCTCTCTCCGAAAAGCTGCTTGTACCACTCGCCCATCATCCTGAACCTGGGCTCGAAGCAGCTGAGGATCTCCACGCTCTTTCCTGTCCTGAGCATCAGATTCCTCACGGCCGCGTAGCGGTTCGAGGGATTGGCAAGAGAATCGTCCTCCGCAGTGAGCTTCCTCATCTCTTCCGCCCCTTCCAGCAGGGCATCGGTATCTATGCCGGCAGCGGCAAGCGGCAGCAGTCCGACTGGGCTCAGTACCGAGAATCTTCCGCCCACGTCACCGGGTATGACAAAAGTCTCATAGCCCTGTTCCTCCGACAGTTTCCTGAGCGTACCCCCGGTCCTGTCTGTGGTGGCATAGATCCTTTTTCTGGACTCCTCTTCCCCGTATCTTCTGATGAGATAATCGCGGAAGATCCTGAACGCCACTGCAGGCTCTGTCGTGGTGCCGGACTTTGAGATCACGTTCACCGACACATCCGCCGTATCGCAGATCGCTAGAATATCCTCTATATCGTCAGGTGACAGAGAGTTGCCGGTGAAGTATACCTTAAGGCCTGCCTTCTCGTTGTGCAGTTCACCCCTGAGCAGCTCAAGCACCGCTCTGGCGCCGAGGTACGATCCTCCTATTCCGATAACGAGAAGGATCCCGCTCTGCTGTCTTATCCGCTCCGCGGCATCCTTTATCCTCTGATATTCTTCTCTGTCAAAAACAGCCGGAAGATCCCTCCAGCCGATGTAGTCATTGCCTCTTCCGTTTCCTTCCCTGAGCATGGCGGAAGCAGCCGCTATCTCCCCCTTAACGGATTCAAACTCGCCTTTTGTTAGAAATCCATCCAGCAGACCGATGTCATATCTGAGCATAGCTGATCTCCTTGTGACAACGCGGCGCTCTGCGCCGTTTCTTTCAATTAAATGATATAATCCCCCATTCCCGTTTTCAAGAAAACGTGGCACTGTGCTGAGGGTGAAAAGTGACGGAAATTCTTCTGTTTTTCGGTCTTTTTGTATATACTAGACCTGATTAAGGTCAGGAGGTCACACAGTTGAAGTTCTTCATCGAGACATTCGGATGCAAAGTGAACTTCTATGAGTCCGCGGCGCTGCAGAAGCTCTTTTCCTCAAAAGGCTTCGACGCTGCAGAAAGTTTTGAGGATGCCGATGTCGTCATCATAAACTGCTGCACCGTCACGGAAAATGCAGACCGCAAGGACAGGTCCTTCTTCAACCGCGTCAAGAGGGAGAACCCCGGTGCCGTCGTCGTACTGACCGGATGCTGGCCTCAGGCGTATCCTGAAGCCGCCGGAAAACTCGGTGCGGATATCATGACCGGAAACGGCAACCGCTCTGAGATACCTGATCTCGTTTTGAATTATCTCGCGAACAGAGCGCCGGTAACTGAGATACTCGACGTCACGAAAGCGGATTTCGAGTGTCTTGAGGCCGACGAGCTGCTTGAGCACAACAGAGCGTTCCTCAAGATCGAAGACGGGTGTGAAAAATACTGCACTTACTGTGCCATACCCAAAGCCAGAGGCAAAGTGAGATCCATGCCTCTGGATGAGATCACGAACCAGAGCCGTTCGTTTGCCGAGAAAGGCTACCACGAGATCGTTCTCGCCGGCATCAACCTCGCGGCTTACGGGGCGGACACGGGTCATGATCTCGGAGATGCTGTGACAGCCGCTGCCGAGCCGGAAGGCGTGATCCGCGTAAGGCTCAGTTCCCTGGAATGCGACATCATGTCAGATGAGATGCTGGACAAGTTCGCTTCCTGCGGCAAATTCTGCCCCCAGTTCCACCTCTCACTGCAGAGCGGATGCGACAGGACTCTCAAAAGGATGAACCGTCATTACACCGCCTCTCAGTACAGAGAGGTCTGTGACAGGATACGTGAACGGTTCGATGCCCCGACTTTTACCACCGACATAATATGCGGTTTCCCGGGCGAGACGGAGGAGGATTTCCTCGAGAGCCTGGAGTTCTGCAAGAGCATCGGTTTCCTGCGCACGCACATATTCCCCTATTCAAGAAGATCTGGCACGATGGCATATTCCATGCCGGAGCAGCTCACCAGAGCCGAAAAGCAGAGACGGGCCGCGCTCATGAAAAAAGAACTTGCCCCGGTATCCCGGAAAGTCATGGAGAGCTTCATCGGGAAGAAAGTCCGCGTCATTCTGGAACAGCAGCTCGATGACGGACGCTTCACCGGCTATACCGACAGATACATACCTGCAAAAGTGACCGCTGACGGGGCGTCCAGGAACAGCATCGTCAGCGGGACTGTCACTTCCGTCGAGAAGGGATTCGCTCTGATCACGGCCGATTAGCACTGCCTGATCCGGTCCTCTCTGAATTATCGGTCATAATACTAAAGACGTCCGCCGATGCTCCTCATGAGCACCTGTAAAGGACGCCTTTTATGTTCCGGAAAAGCGGTTCAGATCCTGATAGTCAGGACATTGAGTCCCAGCATGTTCTGATAGGTTATATCGTCCGTCATCCCGTAGATCATGCGTATCCCAAGATTCTTGGCGGGGTCACTGTCATCCAGGACAGTATTTCTCTCCTTAGGATCGAACGGGACGCAGTCATCCTTCATGCGGAGGATGACCTCTCCGTCTTTATATGAAACGCGGATGTCTACCGAGTGTTTTTTTCTGTCCTTCGTGAATCCGTGACTGAATTCACAAGGCCCAGCAGTATCTGCACGGGAAGCAGCCTGAACATCAGTCTTGTTATTATCCTCAGATCGTTCCTGTCCATATTGTCTCCCTTTGTTTCACTTAACATTGAGCCGTGAACTACTGTCGTGTCCACGGCTCAAACAGTTTAACTATCTTCAGTCGGCTCTGGATGTCGTTCTTTCGAGCCACTGCTGTTTGGTGATGATCACCCGTCTTGGCTTGCTGCCCTCCTGTTCGGAGATTATTCCCGCCTGTTCCATCTCGTCCATGATCCTGGCGGCGCGGGCATACCCGAGCCTCAGTCTTCTCTGAAGCATCGAAGTGGAAGCCTGACCGGCGTCCAGCACCACCTCCACCGCAGCCTCGAACATGTCATCCGATGCGCTGTCGTCCTCCGGAGACGATCCGGAGGCCTTTCCCTTCTCCTTGACCGCGAGCCTTTCCACTTCCTGGATCACGCTCTCGTCGTAGTCCTCGCTGTTGTATTTCTTGATATAGGATACGACTGCTTCGACCTCTTCTTCCGACACGAAGGATCCCTGGATCCTCACCATCTTGTTGGTCCCGACAGGCGAATACAGCATGTCGCCTCTTCCCAGGAGCTTGTCTGCGCCGACCGCATCAAGGATGGTCCGGCTGTCGACCTGGGACGAGACCGCGAAAGCGATCCTGGAAGGAATGTTGTTCTTGATGACGCCTGTGATGACGTCCACCGAGGGTCTCTGAGTCGCGAGGATCAGGTACATTCCCGCCGCCCTGGCCATCTGAGCCAGTCTCTGGATGGCCTCCTCCACTTCGTTGGGTGCCGCAATCATCAGGTCTGCCAGCTCGTCGATTATGACGACGACTCTCGGAAGCTTTTCAGGCTCCTCCTCTCCTTCCGGAGGCTCGTATTTGGGATTGCTCAGGAGCTTTTCGACATAACTGTTGTATGAAGTGATGTCCCTGCAGCCGCTCTCGCTGAACGTGCGGTACCT
>JAFYZG010000083.1 GCA_017548825.1 Oscillospiraceae bacterium | reverse complement strand
GATTTCCATCTTTCCATGGACTGCTTCTGGGCTTCCGTCTTATCCGGAAGTCTTCTCCTCAGGGAGCATGAGGCGGCAAGATGGGTGTCGCTCAGCGATATGGAAGAACTGAGATGGCTTCCGGCGGACGTCATCGTCACGGAACACATCAGACAGGTTACAGAAGATGACTGAAAATCAGAGGATTTGGAAGGAAGCCGCGGACAGGCTTATCCGTGAGATCGAAGATCTCGGATATCCCGGGGAGTTCGGCAGGGATATTGCGAAGATCCTGGGCAGTCCCAAAGCCATAGACAGGATGACTGCCTACCTCAAAGGATTCCGCCCCGAGAGCGCCGACGTCATCGCCGACGAGGTGCTGGCCATCCGAAGCGAGATAGACTCCTGGAAGAGAAAAAAGTCCGCCCAGCTGGCGAATGAACAATATAACGAGATAGTCAACTACGGGATAGATCCCGATGAATACGAGGAAGAAGATATATGAAACTGATCATCCATGATCTGGACAGCAGGTTCGACGAGCTCATCGCGGACCGCTGCGACCGGTCCGTCATGGCCGACGGAAGATACGCTCCGTGCCAGGGCTGCTTCCACTGCTGGACAAAGCATCCGGCGGAATGCTTCATGAAGGACTCCCTTCAGTACGCGTGCAGGATCCTCGGTGAGGCGGACGACGTGGCCATCATCACCAGAAACACCTACGGCGGCTACAGTCCCGACATCAAGAACATAATGGACCGCAGCATAGCCACATCCACGCCCTTCAGCACTTACAGGAAAGGGCAGATGCACCACACGCTGCGCTACGGATGGGCAAACTCCAGAAAAGTGATCGTATACGGAGACATCACGGAAGAAGAGAAGGATACCTTCCGGTATCTCTCCGAACGCAACGCGATCAATGAGGCATATAAAGAGAGCGAAGTGATCTTCATCGATGATCTCTCGGAACTGGAGGCGCTGGTATGAAGACAGTATTCATAAACTGCAGCCCCAAAAAGAAGTTCTGCGCCTCGGCATATTTCCTGTTTCTGCAGAGCCTTTCCGTAAAGGGAAAGAAAGTGACCGAGAAGCTGCGCAATCCGTCAGATCATCAACGGATACTGGAACAGATCAGGGACGCCCAGACCGTCATTTTCGGCGTTCCGCTCTATGTGGACGGAGTTCCATCCCACGTGCTCAGGTTCATGGAGGCCATGGAGACCTTCTGCCGTGAGAACGGCATACATCTCAACGTCTACGTCGTCGCAAACAACGGATTCATCGAGGGAAAGCAGAACGAGCCGCTGATGCAGATATTCTCCAATTTCTGCACCCGCGCCGGGCTTACCTTCGGGGGCGGCGTCGGCATCGGCGGGGGAGTCATGCTCAACGTGACGAGGATACTGTTCATCGTCGACATAGCGGTGCTCATCCTCAATCTCATCATAACCGCGGTCAACGGAGGGAATATGCTTGCGTGGGATCTGTGGGAGAGCTTCCTCGTGAACGCGGCGTGGATAATATATCTGAATCTTGGACTTCTTGTGTATCTGTTCCGGATGGGCTCCTTCATCAACAAAGGAACAGACGCGGGAAAGAAGTACACCAGGATATTGATCCCGTCTTTCATTTTCATACTGTTCGCGGACGTCTTCTTCGTGATAATCTCCACTATCGA
Source organism: Oscillospiraceae bacterium (assembly GCA_017548825.1). Classification (GTDB taxonomy): domain Bacteria; phylum Bacillota; class Clostridia; order Oscillospirales; family Ruminococcaceae; genus RUG11783. Next base: position 3,920 of record JAFYZG010000083.1, on the reverse strand, counting down.
GGGAGGCATCTTCAGAGGATGGCTCGCAAAGAAACACTACGAAGGAAAAGAGAACTCATAATTGTCTAAGACAGTTAAAAGATACGTATACAGGCTTCCGGAAGCAAAGAAGAACCTGTTTGAACGGCTCACAGACAGGCTGTTCGGCGGGCTGGAAATGAACTGGCTTACCGTTCTGCTGATGGCAGTCGGCATAGCTGTCGTTACGACCGTTTTCATCTGCGTCCGCCTGTTCAGGAACACTTCCTTCGAGAGGATGGGAGTATACCTGGAGGCATGGTTCTTCTTCGCTATAATCATAATGTCCAACTGCAGGAAGCCGCTGGAGTCCGCGGTAAAGACATTCGTGTTCTTCCTGGTTAGCCAGCCGCTCATCTATCTGCTGGAAGTCGTCCTCTTCGGATACGAATGGTCCGTCTTCAGATACTACAGATACTGGTTCATGATGACCCTGCTGACCTTCCCGATGGCATATGCCGGATGGTACATAAAGAAGAAGAACTGGCTGAGCGCTTTGATAATCTCTCCTGTGCTCGCCTTCATGGGCGCTGTCATACACGACTGCGGAGCGTTCTGTACCAGGCATTTCCCGAGACTTCTCGTTACCTGCCTCTTCTGTGCACTGCAGATCGCGTTCTATGTCACGGCGTTCTTCCCGGAGGGACTTTGGAAAAAGATCGCAGGCTATATGATACCCGTCATCGTTATCGCAGGCATGCTGCTGTTCGTCCCCAAACTCGACATGAGAATGCAGATGTTCCTGCCTGACGATCCGGTCCTTACGGAACAGGCATCCGCCGAGACGGAAGATGCATCAATAGCGGAAGTCACGGTGTGCAGCACCGGAAAGGACAGCAAGATAGAGATACATGCCCACGATTTCGGCACCGCGGACTTCGTGATAATAGACGGAGATTCGGAATACAGATACACTCTCATCGTCTATGAAGACGACGGCGGACACACCCAGATAGATATCAGAAAAAGATAGAAACACACGGTAAGGAGGTACAGAATGGAGTATTTCAGACTTGCAAACGGACTTGAGATCCCCGCGATCGGATCCGGCACCAACAGCTTCGCCAAGGTGAAGGGCGAAGTGGGAAGCCAGTACGACGGACACACCGACGAAGTGCTGTCCGCTATCAAAGCCGGATACACGCTCTTCGACACCGCGGAATCCTACGGAAACGAGGAAGCCATCGGCAACGGCATCACAGAGAGCGGAGCCGGAAGAGAGAATATCTTCATCATCACCAAGATGAGAACAAGGATCATGGGACAGGATACCGCGTCCTGGAAGCCGGAAGACGCGGTGACAGCCATAGAAAGAAGCCTCGCCAAGCTCAAGACCGACTACATCGACCTCTACCTAATACATATGCCCTGGGGCAACGACGAGGAGGCCGTGGAGATCTGGAGGGTCCTGGAGGACTACTATGACAGAGGAGTGCTTAAGGCCATTGGTGTCAGCAACTTCACAGTGCCGGATCTGCGGAATCTTCTGGACAACTGCAGGATAAGGCCGATGGCCGACGAGATAAAGGTGGCTCCGGGAACTCCCAACGAAGAAATAGTTGATTTCTGCAAAAAAGAGGGAATCCTTCCCATAGCATGGGGTCCGTTCAGCTTCAAGGATGATAAGGAGCCGCTGCAGGAGATAGGCGACAGATACGGCAAGAGCTGGGCACAGGTCGTCCTGCGCCGCAACTTTCAGAGAGGGATACTCTCCATACCCAAGTCTCATTCTTTTGAACACCAGAAGGAGAATCTTGATATCTTTGATTTCGAGCTCACGGAAGACGAGCTCAGAGTATTTTGATTCTGTATAACTCTTGACATATATCGTAGGCCGATATATATTATATCGTAGTCCGATACATCGGACACTGATAGTATAAGGAGCAAATTATATGAAAGAGAATAACAATAAAAACAACAGTACAGGTTACGGCACCTCTTTGGGGATGTGCATCGGTCTAGCGATCGGAACTGCGGTAGGCACCGCAACAGGGAATATAGGACTGTGGCTGCCTATAGGACTGGCACTGGGGCTGGCAATCGGCCCTGTGATATTCCCCGGCAGTGAAGATGAAGACGGAAACGCACAGGAAGATACAGAAGATAATCCTGAAGAAGAAAAAGAGTCAGAAGAGGAATGAGCGAAAAGAAGTTTAGGCTGCTAGACGGCACGACTCTCAAGATCATAGCCATGGTAAGCATGGTGTTCGATCATGTGGGAGACATGTTCTTCGGCGGCGCGGAGTGGATGAGGATGATCGGCAGGCTCGCCATGCCAATTTTCGCATTCTGCATAGCGGAAGGTTATTCTCACACAGGTGACAAGAAGAGATATCTCATGCGCATGGGGCTGTTCGCCCTGATCAGCGAGATTCCTTTCGATCTGGCGTTCGCCGGGAAGCCTGAGCTGGGACATCAGAACATCATGTTCACGTTCTTCCTGTCCATCATCGCTCTGATGCTCTACGACAGGATAACAGCCGGCGAAAACGGAAACGGTAAAGTCAAGACCGTTCTGGGCGTGCTTGTCGTGCTGGCGATGGCGGCTGCAGCGCTGCTGCTGAGAGCCGACTATACTCTGTTCGCCGTGATCTCGGTTTTCCTGTTCTACGTGTTCAGGAAAAAGGATAACCTTATAAGAGTCGCTATCGGAGTCGCTTTCCTCGCGCTGACCAGGACCGTGGGATACTACTGCGCCACCGGATTCAGCTTCATACCGCTGGCCATGTACAATGGAAAGAAGGGAAGAGGCCTCAAGTGGCTGTTCTACCTGTTCTATCCGGGACATCTGCTCGTTCTCTGGCTGATCAGACTTCTGATAAAGGCGTAGCGTGGATGAGACTGGAGAAATTCAGGCCGGAAGACAGGGAACTGTACGAGCAACTGGTCTTCAACGAAGAGATCATGTCCATGAACTACGGACGTGTCTTTTCAAAAGAAGAAGCCGATATGGTTTTCCGTTATATCCTCGATGCAAATTCCGGCAACGGCCTGACCGGATATTACAAAGTTTTCACTGATGAGTATATCGGTCTCGGTGCACTGACATTCAATGAAGAAGAATGTGCGCTGGAGATCGAGTATATGCTCCTTCCTGAATACTGGGGACTGGGATACGGATCCGAACTTGCAGCAATACTGACTGAAATGGCTGGAGATTCAGGATTGGCTGATAAAGTCAATGCCATAACTGATCCGGATAACGAAAGATCGGGAAAGATACTGCTAAAGAACGGTTTCAGACTTATAAAAAACTATATAAATGAAGATGGTGAACCTGCTGTGCTCTACAGCAAAGAGCTTTGATTTTTCTTTTAAACAGGCGGTTTTATGACTATCGGAGTGATCTGCGCCAGTTCGGTGGCGGACAAAAACAGAATACTGTATGAAGCGGTGCGGGAAAGCGTCCCCGAAGCCTCAGTTATCAATTTCGGATGCCGTGAAGGCGAAGAGCTTTACAGCTATATAGACGTCTCTGTAATGATAGGAATGCTGCTTTCCAGCGGTTCTGTAGACTTCGTGGTCACCGGATGCTCTTCCGGCCAGGGTATGATGCTCGCCTGCAACAGCATGCCCGGCGTTATCTGCGGTTATGCGCCGGCTCCCATGGACGCGTATCTCTTCGCGCAGATAAATAACGGCAACACTATATCGCTGCCGCTCGGAGAAGACTATACCTGGGCAGGTGAGGACAATCTCAGAGCCACTGTCAGCAGACTTTTCTCGGAACCTTTCGGACAGGGATATCCGAAAGGGCAAGAAGACAGGAAAAAGAAGGATACTCTGCTCCTCAAGCAGATCCGGAAGAACTCGCAGAAGGAAATGACGGAACTGCTGGATGACATCGATCCGGATATGATGGAAAGAATATTGAGGAAGCAGGATGTGATCAGTCTGAT
>JAFYZG010000082.1 GCA_017548825.1 Oscillospiraceae bacterium | reverse complement strand
TCCGAGCATCAGCACAGGCGTCTTAATGGTCTTAAGGGCTTCCCTTAGATTCTCCTCGGTACGCAGTCCTATCAGGGCCGGTCCTGTGTTTATCCTCATTGTCTCCGGAGATTCGTAGATCTCTTCATAGTTTTCGGAGGCGCGGAGCCTGCTGTCCGCTTCTCTGCACAGCCTGCGCCTCTCGTTTATCGCCGGATCGTCGTTGGGTATATAGAAGAAATCAGGCAGAGAGCAGAACGCCGGCGCGTTTGGATCCTTTTCCGCGGTCACATCGTTTCCACTGAGTATTCCTTCTATGGGAACGCCTTCCGGGCTGAGAGGTCCTGCCACGTCCGCAAAGAAGCATATCAGCCTCTCGGGATTCCTCAGGCACAGATGCCAGCCCACTCCGGATCCGTGGGAAGCTCCGGAATACACGAACTTATCAATGCCCATCTTATCCGCAAAGGCGATCACGTCGTCCGCGAACCTGTCGTACCAGCCGAGGCCGTAGTTCTCCGTCGTATGCGTGGACTTCCCGAAACCTCTGTCCGTAAGAAGGTATACATGGAATCCTCTTCTGGACATCTCCCTCTCGAAGGAGAAAACCGTGTAGTCGTGGTCTATCTGGCTGCATATAAGATGCTTGTCTCCGCTGCCGTATTCCTGGTAATAGATCTCTGTACTGTCGTCGATCCTGCAGTATGGCATGTTCCCTGTCCTCCCAGTGTTCGTTACTGCTGATATTATATCGCAGAAAACGTCCCCGGATTCAGTTCCGGGGACGCATTGCTAATTATGTTCTCTGATCAGTCTTCCGTGTCGAATTTCTTTCTGGTTAGCTCGTATACCCAGGATGTGAATTCCGGACCGGGATCATTGTAGAAGGAAAGGCACTGCGGCTTGTTCTTGTCGGCGAACTCTTCCACGAACTTCTCAGTCCACTCTTTCTGAGTTGCCTCGTCCGCATCAGCAGGATAATCGTTAGCGGGAACGTTCATGATCAGCTTGTCGCCGTACTGCTCATAAAGCATGTGATAATCGTTGATGGCCATTCCGTCCCATGCGTCGAATCCCGCTTCTATCATGCAGGGCACCAGCTTCTCCACTTTTCCGCAGGAGTGCAGGTTGGTGGGATAACCGAGGCTGTGGGCGTGGTCCGTGACCTTCCTCATGTAGGGCACTATCAGTTCCCTTACGACTTTCGCGTTGAAGAAAGGACCGTCCTGGGCGCCCCAGTCGTCGTGCAGCGTGATGCCGTCGACGAGATCGCCGTAGTATTTGTGGACGTGATCGATGATGTCGATCCACAGATCCGCAAGAGCGTCATACAGATCCTTGACCTCCTGCCAGACCTTGCGGTTCATCATCGTATAGGCCGCGGGGCCGAAGTCCATGAAGGAGATGAGCCTCTCGAAGTATCCGGTCAGGATCGTGAAGAACACGAACTTATTGTTATTCGCGATCTCCTCCCTGTGCTTTTCCACTTCTCCTTCCCAGTCCCAGCTGTCTACGTCGGGGAATTTGATCACCTCTCTCCACTGCGTGATGTCCAGCAGCGTCGGGTTGCCGGGACGCACGATGGATCCGCCGGCGCGGGGAACGAATTCCCAGTAGATACCGAACATATCATAGCCGCCCTTTGCCCTGGCGGGGTTGTCCGGTATCACTTCGTTGGGAACGCCGCCCTTGTCGAATCCGTGGGGCATCCACACCGGGTCATGATTGAGAGCTCTGCGGAAGTTCTCTTTCGGGGTGATCGGCGAGTCGAACTCGATCATCTTGCGTCCGCCTCGCGCATCTACGATTTTGGCATTTTGCACTTCTTTAGGATCGAATTTCATTTTCATAACTCCTTGTTTATGCTATCCATACACCTGATCGATCTGATATATCTTTATCAGCATATGATCACAAATTAATAATATTCTTTTTTACCAATTTTGTGAACAACAACTATGACTATTTTGTATAAAGCTTAAAATAATGATCCTGAATAATTGATCCCGGTTTCCGAAAAAACCGGGATCACGTTATATCGAGAACGGTTATGCTGTTCAGCTGTTTATTTCTGAAGAATCAATTCAGCCTGAAACGGTTCTTGTTGAATTCAATGAGTCCTTCGTCGCGCATCCTGCCAAGCTCGTTTGACATGGCGCTTCTGTCGACCGACAGATAGTCCGCCAGCTGCTGCCTGTTGAAAGGTATTACGATGTCTGCGCTGTTCTGTCTTTTAGCTTCCTCAGACAGATAGGCTATGAGTTTCTCCCGGGTGGTTCGTCTGGACATATAGTCCAGTTTCTGCACCAGACCTCTGTTCTTGTCGGACACCGCGAAGAACAGATTCTGGACGACGGTGGTATGAAAACGGCATGCCGATGAGCAGGTCGTCATCACGCGTCTGACATCGAAGAAAAACACGGAGCTGTCCTCGACCGCAACGACGTCATTGAGAAGAGCTCCGCTCTCCGGAGCTATATACGCCTCCCCGAAGATCTCTCCTACACCGACATATCCCAGGATGCTACGGTTTCCCCAGTAATCATCTCTCCGGATATGCAGGCTTCCCTCCGCCAGGACCAGGATATCGCTGAGATGTTCGCCCTGCCGCAGTACATATTCGCCCTTTTTATACCTTTTGAGCCTTGCTCCAAGGCATGACAGCATCGCGCTGATATCTTCATCTCCGACGCCTGAGAAGAGCTTGGTCCTTCTAAGCACGGGAACGTATTCTTCCATAGATGTTTCCTTCCGTTGTATTTACAACCGTTTTGTTTGTTTTATTTTACTACAATAGAGTTGCAAGAAAAAGAATTCTTACGAGGAACAGGCAATGAAACGCAAAATAATTAAGATAGATGTGGATAAATGCAGCGGATGCGGCGTCTGCGCCGACGCCTGCCACGAAGGTGCTATCGAGATCATTGAAGGGAAAGCAAAGCTGGTCAGAGAAAACTTCTGTGACGGCTTCGGAGACTGTCTCCCCACCTGTCCCGAAGGAGCCATCACATTTGAAGAACGCGAGGCTCCGGCATATGACGAAGCCGCAGTCAAGGCGGCTAAAGAGTCTTCCGGCGCGGAAAAACCTTCCGTCGGATGTCCCGGATCCTGGACCATTAAATTCGACCGGACAGCCAGTGAACACAGAGATTATACCGAGCAGGCACACGTTCCGGTCTCTCATTTGAATCAGTGGCCATGTCAGATCAAGCTCATGCCTGTTAAAGCCGGTTTCTTTGACGGTGCAGGTCTTCTTATCGCGGCGGACTGCACGGCATATGCATATGCAAATATGCACGACCACCTCATGAAGAACAGGATCACTGTTATCGGATGCCCCAAGCTTGACGCAGTGGATTACACGGAAAAACTTACCGCGATCATACGCGATAATGATATTAAGTCCGTAGTTATCGCACGCATGGAGGTTCCCTGCTGCGGCGGACTGCAATGGGCGGCAGAGAATGCTCTCAAGGCCAGTGGAAAATTCATACCGTGGCAGGTCGTCACTATCTCCACAGACGGACGCCTGCTTGATCAAGGAGGCTGAAATGTTCATTTCGGGATGTCAGGGAAAACCTCAGATCAGCATCATGGAAAAGATCTGCCCGCAGTGCGGTCATGAGATCGAGATCTTTTCCGT
>JAFYZG010000081.1 GCA_017548825.1 Oscillospiraceae bacterium | reverse complement strand
CTGCTTCTGCTTCTTGGAGTGCATGTACAGGAAGTTCGTGATGTCTTCCTTGAGGTCCTGGGCATTGGAGTCCGACCTGTTGTAACTGTCTTCCAGCTTGTTTGCCTCTATGCAGAAATTGTCGAAGGTCTTGACCATCTCCTCGATGTGCGCCGAGTCGGACGGGCATGCCTCCTGCATGTTGGTCTTGAGGACGCCGAGAAGGCTGTTGAAATCATTGCGGGCGTTCTTTCTTCCCGCCTTGTTCTTGAGGAGCATGGCCTCCGTGATCTGAGGGCCGATCTTGACGATCGGGTTCAGCGAGGACAGAGGATCCTGGAAGATCATGGAGATCTTGTCGCCCCTAATGGTGTGCATGGTCTCCTCGTCAAGTTTGAGCAGGTCCATGCCGTCGTAAAGTATCTCGCCGTTCTCAATGATGGAGTTTCCGGCAAGTATACCGAGTATGGCTTTTGATGTGACCGACTTTCCGGAACCGGACTCGCCGACTATGGCGAGAGTGCGTCCGCGGTACAGATCGAAGGATATGTCGCGCACCGCCTTCAGGGTGCCGCTGGAGGTCCTGAAGGAGATCTTAAGGTTCTTGACTTCAAGTATCTTGTCTGCCATCTCTTAATCCTCCGTTCCTCTCAGTGCCGGGTTGAACGCATCACGCAGTCCGTTGCCGAACAGGTTGAAGCAGATCATCAGCAGCGAGATCGTCAGTGCGGGCAGGATCATCAGGTGGGGATAGTTGGTCCAGATGCTGCTGGAGTCCGAAAGCAGCGTTCCGAGGGAGGTCACCCTGGAGGATCCGAGCTTCACGATGCCGAGGTAGCTCAGGTTGCTCTCCTGATAGATGACGCTGGGGATCGCCAGCGCACTGGCCGTGATGATGGTTCCCAGAGTATTCGGGTAGATGTGTTTCCAGATTATCCTTCTGTCCCTGGCTCCCAGAGTATGGGCAGCCATGACGTATTCCTGGTTCTTGAAGCGGTAGAACTGTGTCCTGACCGTCGCCGCCGTACCGATCCACCCTGTCAGGATGTACACGAACAGCAGAGACGGGATAGGCCCGACCTTGGCCGCGAGATGTATCTGGAACAGGCTGGCGAGGACGATGAACGGGATATCCCAGAGGATATCAGATATCCTCTCCATGATGAGGTCGACAGTGCCGCCGTAGTAGCCTTCCACTGCGCCGTAGAGCGTTCCTATGATGAAGTTTATGGATGCGACTGCGATGGAGATCTCAAGCGAGAGCTTTATGCCTCCCGCGAGCCTCAGAGCCATATCATAGCCCTGCGCGTCTGTCCCGAGAATGTACTCGGGCTCATGGCCGTAAAGATACTGGAAATAGTTGTAATACAGGACCCTGATCTTATACTGGGCCGTGTTCTGGTCTCCGCCTCCCGCGTAGACGTAATAAAGAACGTTTCCGCTGTCGTCCCTGAGATAGTTGTCCTCGAACACCATATCGTCGGACATGCGGATCCTCTTGGCTTCTCCGTTGCTGTTGACCTTGATGGGAGAGCCCTTGGCATCGACCTTGTACCAGAAGTTGGCGTCCGTCATGTCAAATGAATAGCTGTATTCATTGTCCGCGATCAGCGGGTAGATGACCCTGAGTCCGGTCTCCTCCTCCCAGTCGCGTATCTTCTTGTACTCAGCCTGTTCGACGCTCCTGTAAATAAATCCCACCTCGAGATAGGTATCTATCTTTCCGGTGTATCCGTCTCCCGCTTCCTTGTACCTGATCATGGGCATATATTCGCTGTCCATCGCCTCAGAAACGGTGACGTTGTGCTTGCCGTCGTAGTTCTCGGCTCCGACGCCTATTGCGAGCTTGCTCTGCAGTCCTCTTTCCGAGAAATTGCGCTTCGTGCCGCCGTCGGCGATGCCCAGGCCCAGATCCTTGATCCAGGTGATCCTGCCCGGTTTCTTGGCGTAAAGGTTCGCCATGAAGGTCGCGCTGTGGGACCTGATCAGCAGCGGACAGCAGAACGCATAGAGAACTATGAGGATGATGATGACGGCCGCGACGACGCTGGCCTTGCTCTTCTTGAACCTGAGCCAGGCGTCCTTGAAATAGCCTATGGGCTTGTCATCGAATTTCTTGTCGTGGATCCGTTCATCCTGATTGACAAAACGGAATTTTTCCGCGGGGATCTGTTCCAGCATGAGATTCTTTTCTTCCATCTTGTTATTCTCCCATTCTGATACGAGGATCTATGATGCCGTAGCTGAGGTCCACGAAGATGCCGGCTATGAGGCCCAGCAGTGTGTAGAATATACCGTCCAGCATGTAGACATCGTAGTCAAACAGGTTGATGGATCTGATATAGAGCTGTCCGACGCCGGGGATTGAGAATATCTGCTCGATGATCATGGAACCGCCGAGCACCCCGAAGAACATGGAGATGATCCCCGGGAATATCGGCACCATCGCGTTCTTGAGAGCGTGTCTCCAGGTAGCCTGTGTGTTCGTAAGACCTTTGGTCCTGGCCAGCAGCATGTAGTCGGAGGTGAGCGACTCAGTCAGTTCTGCCCTTGTATTGCGGCAGAGCGAAGCTATCGTCCCGAAGCTCAGCGCGAGTATCGGAGCGATCATGCTCTTGAACATCTTCCAGGTGAAATAGGATCCGCCCGCATCCGCCAGGGCGTACATCTGAAGCGGAAGCAGGTTGAGTTTGAAGTACAGGAAATACTGCACCAGGAATGCATAAACGTATCCAGGTACAGAGACGAACACAATGACGAGAACGCTAATCAGCGAATCCTGCCATTTATTTTTCTTGATGGCGGCATAAATGCCGAGCGCAATGCCGATGGGCACGGAGAAGATCATTGAGTAGAAGTTCACCAGCACCGTAGGCGCGAGCCTGGTAGTCATGAGCTCCAGCGCAGGCGTGCGGTACGAGATGTACCAGGACGTGCCGAAGTCCCATTTTGTGAAAATATTCTTGAGATAGATCCAGTACTGGACCAGCAGAGGCTTTCCGTACCCCAGTGCCTCCCATCTCGCTTTTATGGCTTCTGCCTGGACCTTCTCAAGAGGAAGCTCTCTGGGCAGGAGCCTGATCAGAATAAAGTAGATCGTCGTAATGATAAACAATACGCAGAACATCAGCAGTACCCTTTTCAGGATATACTTTGCCATTCTCATAGCGTACGCCCTTTCTGTTAAAACTCCTTTATGACCCACATGAGACATACCGCAGGGATGATGTATCATGCACAAAACAGACCGCCAGTGTCGTTTTCGAGCGGCAGCTGCCTGCATGCGGATCGGTCCTGACACGGTTTAAAGCATGACGACCGGTCAAAACGTAAGAGATATTATATCACAAATCACGCTTCAATCCTATGTTCAAACACATATATCTATATATTCTCTTCAAGTAAATATTGGAAATAATATCCAATCCGCATTGCAAACTGACCGGATAACAAAAAAAACAAGAGGAGAACCAGTCTCCTCTTGTCTGTTTGATAACCTATTCTGTTTATTCAGATGAGATTATTCGTAGCTCAGTGTGCCGCCCTTTTCCTCGACGAACTTGGTCCACTCTTCGTCGGTGTAGTTGAACTTGAGCAGTTCCATTCCGCCGAACCCGTACATGATGTTGTAATCGGGTGTGTAGTAGCTGACCTTGTAGGAGAGGAGGTTGCAGATGGTGGAGCCGGCGAGCGGGATGCAGTAGATCTTGTCAAGGTAGTTCTTCTCAAGAGCTGCCAGGATGTGGAGCTTGGTGTCGAACTCGTTGGGATCTGCATATTCGCCGTTACCGGTCATGCAGTTGGACCACCACTGATATGTCTCGGTGCGGTCTTCGCCGTTGATGTTGATCGTCAGGGTATCCTTTGCCGGGTTCCAGCAGGCGATCTCATGGATGGAAGCATAGTCGGGGTCGCAGTATACGCGGAACATGGAGAACGGGTAGAATGCCGCGCCGCCCCATGCGCCGTAACCGATCGCGAACTCGCCGTTGGGAACAGCCTTGTATCTGTTCTCTACGTTGCCGACAGCTTCGAGCTCGACCTTGCCGAATCCTGTTCCGTCCACAGCTGCGTTCAGGTAATCCTGGATCAGCTGGACCTGCTGTGTATCGGTGGAGTCAAGAGCGCCCTTCTTGTAGCCGAGGCGGATCTTGATGGGATCGCCTTCCTTGTAGAGACCGTCAGCGACGAGCTCTTCAAAGGCTTTGGTGAAGTACTCTTTAGAAAGAGTGAGGTTGTAGCCGGTGATGGAGCTGTATGCGTCCTTGAGAGTCGCATATGCCTTGCCGGCGCCGTACTCTACTTCGTAAAGATCGCAGATCGCCTGCATGGCTTCGTCGGAAGCTCTGTACATGGAGGTAGGATCCTTGTAGATGTTGTAGAAGTACAGGTTGTTCAGAAGTCCGTACATGGGCTTGTAGCCTGCTGTGGCCTTGACCCAGTCAGCACGGTCGATCGCGAGGGTGAAGCCCTTGCGGAAGTTCCAGTTGCTCATGACCACCGCGTTCTGGGTGCCGGTGTTGGCATCCATGCCCTTGAGGGCATCAAGGTTGGTGTTGAGGAAGAACCTCATGGTGTATGTCTCATCCTCTTTGTAAAGCTGATCAGACATTGAGTAGTTGACGACTTCGTCAGCCGGGAGGTCCCAGTTGTCGAGCTGTCCCTTGAGGAATGCCTGCTTCGCGGCGTCGTCAGTCATGACGTCAACGACGATCTTGTCGGCCTGGAAGGCTTCCCTGGCTTCTCCGTCGACTTCCCAGTTGGTGGTTCCGACGAGCCTGTGGGTCTTCTCATCCTCAGTGAATGCATAGTAGTAGGGGTTCTTTGTGTAGACCAGCTGCTTCTCTTCCTGCAGGGAAGCGATGATATACGGACCATAGGACATGGTGTTCTCGATGGTGGTGCCGTAGCTGGTGGTCACGAGGGAGCCCGTGGTGTCCTTGTTGTCATCATAGTAGGGCAGATATACCAGCCAGTTGCTGGTCAGGCCCGCCATGAAGTAGTCGAGGTCGCAGTACACCTCATTGACATAGATGAGGTTGCTGTCATCGAGCTTGTAGAGGCCGACTGTATCCCAGGTAACTGTGGGATAAGAGACCTGTACGAGGAAGTAGTTGAAGTCGCATGTCTCGTCCTCGTTCCAGTCTTCTGTGGAGATGGTCTTTACGAGGGCTGCACGTGATTCATCGGTAAGGGGCGCACGGCCTTCTTCATCAGCAAAAGTCTGAAGTTCCGCAAGACCGTCGGCATCGAGATAGTCAGCGTAGTCAACAAGAGTCGCACCGCTGAGGTAACTCTCCAGAGGATAGTTAACAGCAATGTAGACCTTGTTGCCGTCAGCGGTCTCATAGACGCCGTCAGCACCCTGTGTGAGGTCAGCGAACTGAACGCCGGTATCCTCGTTGTAGGCTGTCCTTCCGGAATGGAAATATCCGTTGGCGCCTGCAACTGCGGTCTCACCGGTGTAGTAGCCGTTCGCACGGTAGTTCTGCATATCGGGGTCCAGCAGTCTCTTGAAGGACTCGATATAATCGTCAGCGGTGATCTCTTCACCGTTCTGCCACTTCATACCGTCTCTCAGAGTGATCTGGAAGACGTATCCTTCCTTGACTTCGGAGGCGGACTTGCCTGCGAGGTCAACGGCATACTTGGTGAGGTCTGCTGTGTGGGACGCCGTGACGTCTGCAACAGCGGTAGCCGCCTTGTAGGTCCACTGATAGACCTGATTCACGGAATCCTTGATGCTCATGTCGACGAACGGGGTGGACATATAGCTGAGAACGCCGCTGTCCGCGTTTGTCTCCCAGGTGTGGGGATTCCACTTGTCTGCTAAGCTGGTGGCGTAGCTGTTATAGGTATAGACAACGGCGATTCCTTCTTCTTCTTCGTTTTTCTTGCCGCCGCATCCGACCATACTAACAACTGTGCATGCCAGCAACAGCAATGCCAGTATTTTCTTCATTTTTTTCTCCCTTCATAGGTTATACAGGGGTAATTTTAGAACACTGACAGAATTAATGCAATAATCTCTGCATAAAACTGTGTATTTCGTTAATTATGACACCTGTCGAATAAAAAAATTGTGAACATTCCCACCAAAAAGTTTCAGAATTATTTCACCGACTGCTTTGAAGCGTCAAAAACCCCGTTATCCGCAGATAACGGGGCTGTTGACTATTATTTTATAAAGATCAGTATTCTATGTTCTCCGGCAGAGAATCGTCCTCGTCGATCCACTCCTGCACGTTCACGATGCGGTAATCGGTAGCGGTGTCTCTGATGACGATATCCTTTATCCCCGCGTTGATGATGAGCTTGCGGCACATCATGCAGGAGGACGAGTCGGGAATAAGTTCGCCTGTCCCGGGCTTTATGCAAGCCATGTATATGGTGGCTCCCAGCATCTCCTGCCTTGAGGCGGAGATTATCGCGTTTGCCTCGGCATGAGCAGATCTGCAGAGCTCATATCTCTGACCTGACGGGATATTGAGCGCCTCTCGGGTGCAGTAGTTGAGATCAGAACAGTTCTTCCTGCCTCTGGGAGCCCCGTTGTATCCGCTGGACACGATCTCATCATTCTTTACTATTATGGCCCCGTAACATCTTCTCAGACAGGTGGATCTCTCCGCCACCGTCTGGGCGATGTCGAGATAATAGTTCATCTTGTCTCTTCTTTCCATTGCGTTCTCCCCCGTGACAGGTATTGTTGTTCAGACACTTATACAATTATATAATGAGAATAGGTTTTTGCGAACAGTTTTTCTGTGAAACCAAACTACAGAAACCGGGTACCTCAGTGCCCTCAAACACACAGCTGAATAACAATTAGTATTCTTGAAAGGAATCATTGCGATGGCTGATTTTCTCGACATAACGATCAAGGATTTCGTATCTGAACTCTCATCCAAGGCCCCCGTCCCGGGAGGCGGTGGAGCTTCCGCCCTCGCCGGTGCGCTCGGAGCCGCTCTCGGAAACATGGTCTGTTCTCTGACAGTGGGAAAGAAAAAGTACAGAGATGTGG
>JAFYZG010000015.1 GCA_017548825.1 Oscillospiraceae bacterium | reverse complement strand
GTATGCGCTTGTGCGCTCTACGGAAGCGATATGACCCTGATCTGTTTCCTGATATATGACACTCTGGCATTCTCCACACAGCCGGTCACGGGAATGATCTGCGATAAACGACAGAACAGACTGAAAGTGATCGCTTCCGGTTCGTGCCTGCTCCTGGCTGTTGCGTTTTTTCTTCCAGTAGGGGATCTGACCCGTGCGGTTATGCTTGGGATAGGCAACAGTTTCTTCCACACATCTGCAGGAACATCGGTCCTCATCTCATCTGACGGAAAGGCATATCCGCAGGGTGTTTTCGTAGCACCGGGCTGCATAGGGGTCGCGCTCGGCAAGCTGTTTCCGCAGGCCGGAACTGCATTCGCGTGCTGCGTTGCCGCCGCTGCGTTCGCTCTTCTGTTTCTTCCTTCCTATGCCGGGAATCCATCTGAAAAGGTAAGACAGGGAAAACAGGAAAACATGTCATGTGCCATGGCGCTGTTCGCGGCGGTTGCTGTGAGGGCATTCGGCGGAAGCGCTGTGACGTTCAGCTGGAAGAAAGGCATAGCAGGGGCTCTTCTTATGACAGCTGCTGTGTTTTTTGGAAAGTTCACGGGAGGATTTGCCGCCGACAGATCTGATGTCAGAAAACTTTCGCTGTTCTCGATAGTTTCGGCGGCCCTGCTGATCGCGTTTGGCAGCGATGTCCCGGCCCTGTCGCTGGCAGGACAGTTCCTGATCAATCTCACCATGCCGGTGACGCTCTGGCTTATGTACCGGTCCCTGCCTGATGAGCCCGGGTTTGCCTTCGGGCTTGCCGCTGCGGCACTGTGGCCCGGCGCCCTGGCGGGATATCTTGTATCACTGACGGGAGCCTGGCGGTGGATCTGTGTCATCATCTGTTTCCTGGCGGGGACAGCAGCTATATCTTATTCGACAGTAGTTTTGGAAAAAGGAGATAAAGAAAATGAGTAAAAAGATCATCACTCTCGCTCTCGTGACCGCACTGCTCTGCAGTTTCGGACAGTTCGTGTTTGCTGACATAGCAGACCCGATATTCCGTCCGTCACGAGGCGGCACTTTCGCTGTGGTCCTGATCATAGCGGTGCTCATCGTGGCAGTCGTTCTTATCATCAGACGGATCAGAAGGAGAAGATAACAGATATCAGGATCTTGCTGCCGCCGGCAGATCTGTTTCCTTGAGGAAACAGTTGCCGTAATCGTCTTCGATAAGAGCATTGGATAAAGGGGAAATAAATATGAAAAAGAAGATGATCGTTCTCGCTCTTGCAGTCGTTCTGCTCTGCTGTTTCGGGCAGTTCGTGTTTGCGGATGCCGTAGATCCGGGATTCGATAGATCCGGCGGCGGTACTATCGCTGTGGTGCTGATCATAGCAGTGTTTTTGGTTGCCGTAGTACTTATAATCAGACGGCTTAGGAGGAGAAGATAACGGATATCAGAGCTGCGCTGCCGGCAGTGCTGACAGCTGTGATAGAGATCTGTGTCTTTATCCTGGCCGGTCACAGAGACCGTGCCTTCATTGGGCTGTGCGCTGCCGTCAACCTCATGACCAATCTGGCTTTGAATCTCATCCTGTCGCTGACGGGATGGGGATACGCGGGTATTGCGGTCCTGGAGATCCTCGTGGTGGCGACCGAGTATGTCTGCTATGCCGCAGCGGTCGGCAGGAGCGGAAAGCTTCTGCTTCTGACTTTCGCCGCGAATCTTGCAAGCTTTCTTATCGGAGTGATCCTCTTCTGGTGATCTGCAGCTGTCCGCTTGCATTATGATGCGGCCCGTGGTAACATTCTTTTTCCGGAGGTGGTCATATTGAAGAAAACAGTACTAATCCCCTACGAGAAACTGTCCAAGAAGGCAAAGAAAGAACTTGACAGGAGAAAGCGCAGGGACTGGGGCGGGATCAGTCCCGTGACCAGAAAGCCCGATAATCCAAGGGCTTACAACAGAAAAAAAGAGAAAGCACGCAGCCTGGATGTAGAAGATCCGCTGCGTGTTTTTGTTGATGTTGTCTGATTGGCTACCGTATCCAAAACTACTATAATTACTGCATGGGCGCGGCCGTATCCGCGCCTTATCATCCCGTTAACCGCGGCGTATGAAAGACGCGCGCGGGAAGGGAAGAAAAGGAGAAACGATATGACAAAAGAAGAGATACTCAGCAATCAGGCTCTCGACGAGCATATCCTCTTTTTCCACCCTCTCGGCAAGAGACCGATAAGAGTGGAGAGCAATAACGGCATACCCGGCATCAAATACGTCAATGAAAGAAAAGGAGTCCAGATACTGGACTACGGCAAGGCGCAGTTCAACTTCAGGGCACCGGACGCCAAGACGGTCACGGTCAAGGGATGGGGAGGATCGCTTCCCCAGGAATTCGAGCTGACCAAAGAAGAAGACAGCGATTACTTCTCCTGCGTCGCGGACGGGATCCTTCCGGGATTCCATTACTGCGACTTCTTCGTCGACGGGGTCAGGACGGTCAATGACCTTGCTCCCATAGGCTACGGCGATTTCAGGATAGCGAACTATTTCGAGATGCCCTGTGAGGATTCGGAGTTCTGGATGCTCCAGGACGTTCCTCACGGTGACGTGAACTTCGAGATCTATCCCTCCACGGTGACGGGAAAGATGAAGGCGGCCTTTGTTTACACGCCTCCGAAATATGACGAGGAGACCGATGAGAGATACCCCGTGTTCTATGTGCAGCACGGTGGCGGCGAGTCGGAGCCCGCATGGGTATGGCTCGGAAAGATCAACTATATCGCGGACAACCTCATAGCTCAGGGCAAGATCCGCAAGATGATCATCGTCATGACGACGGGATATGCCTTCGAGGAAGGCAGGAAATATGCAATGATCCCAGGAGACATCCATAAAGAGATCGCCGAGGATCTGGTCCCGTTCATAGACAAGCGCTATAGGACCATTCCCGAGAAGGGCAGCAGGGCGATCGCGGGTCTTTCACTCGGCTCCGCAGTCGCCTGGAAGACAGGACTTGAATACAGGAAGACCGTATTCTCCTACCTTGGAATGTTCTCCGGAGGTCTCTCAAGAGACGGAAGAAGAGGAAGTTTCGACAGCGGTGATATCTTCGACAAGGGCGACGAGTTCAATTCTGACATCAAGGTCCTCTATGCGGCATGGGGCTCCGAGGAGCCTGTCGGCAAGACCAATATGGAGTTCATAGAGGAAGTTGCGAAGAACGGCATCGATGTGAAACACGACACCTACTTCGGCTGGCATGAATGGGATGTGTGGCGTCACGCAGCAGCCTCGTTCATGCAGCTGATCTTCAGATAAGGAAAGGGGAAAGAGCAATGAACGACAAAGTAATAAATAACCAGACTTATTACATGCATCCGCTTTTCTTCGATGATCCTCTCAGGAAGATCAATTTCAACCGTGACGAATGGGCAACGAAAGGCGCTTTCATTCAAATGAGACACGGATGTGAGCTTCTGGAAGACGGAAAGATCCGTTTCAATTTCTACATCGACGGCGAGGCAGACAGCGTAAAGGTAAAAGGCTGGGGAGGCTCCATGCCCGGCGAATACGAACTTCAACCGGAAGGAGACGGCTACTGGTCCTGCGTGGTGGATGACATAAGAGACGGATTCCATTACTGTGATTTCTATGTCAACGGAGTCAAGACTCCCAACAGGCTCATGCCCTACGGATTCGGCGCATTTGCTCCGGCGAACTTCTTTGAGGTGCCCGGCGGGATCCTTCCCGATACATACCTCATCAAGGACGTGCCTCACGGCAAGGTGCGCATGGTGCAGTACAAGAGCACAGTTACAGGTCTCACCAGAGCATGCTGGGTATATACGCCTCCCAGATATGACGAAGAACCGGATAAGAGATATCCGGTACTCTACCTGCAGCATGGCGGCGGCGAGACCGAAGTCGGCTGGGTATGGCAGGGAAAGATCAACTATATCGCCGACAATCTCCTCAGCGAAGGAAAGATGCAGGAGATGATAATCGTCATGAACGACGGTTATGTGTTCCCCGACGACGGTACCGGAAATCCGGCCAGCGGAATAATCGACGAAGTCCTGGTGAAGGACTGCGTGCCGTTCATAGACGGAAGGTTCCGCACCGTGGCCAACAGGCACGGACGCGCGGTCGGAGGACTGTCCATGGGAGCCATGCAGGCAGTGGACACGGCAATGAAGCATCCCGAGGTCTTTGCTTCTCTTTGCAGCCTCAGCGGCGGATTCGGAGTCAAGGGATTCGGTTACGACAGATCGGAGGAATTCTCCACGCCCGAAGGAGCCAAAGAGATGTTCGATTACGTCTTCGTGGCGGGAGGAGAGCAGGAACCTCAGAACGGTCTCATGCTGGCCATGGCCAAGGATTACGCGGAGAAGGGGTACGACAACATCCACTTCTACACCTGCCCCGGCTATCATGAGTGGGATACATGGCGCAATGCCGCGTACAACATGCTGC
>JAFYZG010000080.1 GCA_017548825.1 Oscillospiraceae bacterium | reverse complement strand
TCTGATGCAGAGAGCAGCTGCCGTCTTGTTCCTGTCGGTCTGCTGTATATGGATCGGGCTGCTTGCAGCGCCTCTAGCAGGATCCGGGCTGCCATGTCTGCTGGAGGGCCTGGCAGAAGCGATGTCGCATCCGTTCCGCATAACTCTGTGCGAAAAGAGCCTGAGATCCGCAGTTATGGCGCTGATCGCAGGATGGTGCTGTGCCGCGGTGTTCCTTACGGGAGGAAAGAACCTGCGGCCAGGAGCAGAGCACGGATCCGCCCGGTGGGGAAATGCACGTACCGTCAACCGGCGCTACGAGGGAAGGAACGGAGAGGGAAGCAGGATACTCACGGACGGCGTGTCCATAGGCATGGACGGGAGAAGGCACGGAAGGAACCTCAACATCATCGTTGTTGGAGGGTCCGGATCCGGGAAGACCAGATTTTTCTGCCTGCCGAACATTCTTAACGCACGTGATGAAAGCATCATCGTGCTGGATCCAAAGGGAGAAGCGCTCAGAAACACGGGCAGGATCCTGCAAGACAGAGGTTATGAGATAAGGGTGCTGGATCTTGTGGACCCGTATAAAAGCCACTGCTACAACCCCTTCGTATACCTGAGGAACGACAGCGACCTGCAGAGGCTGGTGACCAATCTGTTCCAGAACACCCGTATGAAGGGATCCTCAAGTCAGGAACCCTTCTGGGAACAGGCGGCGCAGATGCTGCTGCTGGCGGTGATGTTCTATCTGCAATACGAAGCTCCGGCGGAGGAGCAGAACTTCGAGACGGTCATGGAGATGGTGAGAGCCGGCGACGTCAGGGAGAACAACGACAACTATCTTTCTCCGCTGGACGTGCTGTTCGAGAGGCTCGAGATGAAGGATCCCGACCATATCGCGCTCAAATACTACAGAAGCTACAGGTCGGGAGCGGCAAAGACTCTCAAATCCATTCAGATAACGCTGATGTCCAGGCTGGAGAAGTTCAATCTGGAGTCCATCGCGGCGATGACCAGGTGCGACGAGATGGAGCTGGACAAGGTCGGAGAGAGGAAGACGGCGATATTCGCGGTCATACCGGACGACGACAGCTCCTACAACTTCCTCGTCGGGATGCTGTACACCCAGCTGTTCCAGCAGCTTTACCACACGGCGGACAGAATATACGGAGGTAGGCTTCCGGTACACGTCCACTTCATCATGGATGAGTTCGCCAACGTGGCGCTGCCGGATCAGTTCGAGAAGATGATGGCCACCATGAGGTCCAGGGAGATCTCGGTGTCGGTGGTACTGCAAAATCTCACCCAGCTGAGAGCGCTCTTTGAGAAGCAGTGGGAATCCATAGTGGGAAACGCCGACGTGTTCCTGTATCTGGGAGGCAACGAGCAGTCCACCTACGAATACGTGTCCAAACTGCTTGGAAAGGAGACCATCGACGTTAAGAGCCGCGGAAGGAGCAGAGGCGCGCATCCCGCATGGTCCGAGAACTGGCAGAGATCGGGGCGTGAGCTGCTGACGCCGGACGAGGTAAGGATGATGGACAACAGGCACGCGATCCTGTTCATCAGGGGCGAGAGACCGGTCATGGATCTCAAGTACGATCTAAGGAGACATCCGGATTACCCGCTCACAGCGGAAGCCGGAGGCGGATACTACGGCGAAAGCAGAGACGTACTGAGCATCGCAGGATTATACGCGGAACCGCTGACGGAAGAGGAGAAGGAAAAACAGGAGAAAAAGAGTGAGAAGACCAAGGGAGACTTCCTCATATTCACAGAGGATGAACTGGAGGAAGAACTGAATAAACTGGATCATAAGGAGGAAAAGAAATGAGAAAAAAGATATGTTTTGCTGTCATAGCCGCGGTATTCTGTCTTGCATCAGCGCCTGCGGTGAGCGCTGCGACCGATCCGATAGAGGTCGTAAGGAACCTCAGCGATTTCATATTCGGCATGATCAGAGCGGTGGGAGTGATCCTGCTGGGATGGGGGATAGTTCAGGTGGGGCTGTCGGTGCAGAGCCACGACCCGTCCCAGAGATCCAACGGATTCCTGACTCTGGCCGGAGGAGTGATCATAACCTTCACGAGGGAGATACTGGACATTATAACGGGAGGCTGACACTCAGCAGGTAAAATATGCTTGTTTTCTCCGACAAATCCAATATAATTGTATTTGGAGGTGCAAACATGATAATAACAACTTCAATGCTGAGGGAAAGATATGCATCATATTCCAACCCTATGGATAAGATTAGACGCGAAGCAAAGAGTGGAATCATTATAAGGATCAAAAGAGGAGTTTATGAGACGGACAGAGGAGTTGATCCATTTCTTCTTGCGTCATCCATTTTGTCTCCGTCATATATAAGTTTTGATTTTGCCTTATCGTATTACGGTATGATTCCGGAAAAAGTAATTGCGATTACTTCTGCTTCACTGAACAACAGGAAAAACAAGACATTTGTCAATGAGTTCGGGAGATACGAGTACAGTGATATACCAGAAGAGGCTTTCTCCGAGGGACTTACATATCTGGAGAATGGAGACTATATAGTCAAGATGGCTTCAAAAGAGAAAGCATTATGTGATTCCCTGTACAAGTGGAGAGCGGTCCACAGCCTGAAGGATCTCAGAGAACTACTGTTTGAAGATAAAAGAATTAATATTACAGAGTTTGCAGACTGCGATCATGAACAGATGTGCAGACTAGCAAAGCTGTATC
>JAFYZG010000079.1 GCA_017548825.1 Oscillospiraceae bacterium | reverse complement strand
GAAGACGCCTGGAGGAACGGATAGATGGCATATTATTACAGCGAACCCTGCCGCACATTCAGCGAATACCTTTTGGTCCCGGGATACACTTCAGCGGAATGCATACCGGACAACGTCGACCTCAAGACACCTCTTGTAAAATTCAGAAAAGGCGAGGAACCTGAGATCAGTCTCAACATTCCGATGGTCTCAGCGATTATGCAGTCTGTATCCGGAGACCGGCTGGCCATAGCTCTGGCGAGAGAGGGAGGAATGTCCTTCATCTACGGTTCCCAGTCGGTGGAAGACGAAGCCGCGATGGTGGCAAGAGTCAAGGCGTTCAAGGCCGGGTTCGTGGTGAGCGACAGCAATCTCAGACCCGACAACACACTCAGTGATGTGCTGAGGATGGCGGAGGCTACAGGTCACCACACCATCGCCATCACGGAGGACGGATCGCCCAACGGAAAACTGTGCGGTCTCGTGACCAGCAGGGATTACAGGGTGAGCAGGATGGAGGGAAGCACGCCCATCTCGGAATTCATGACGAAGTTCGAAGACCTGGTGGTGGGCTACGACGGTATCTCGCTCAAAGAGGCCAACGACGTCATCTGGGACAACAAGATAAACGCGCTGCCCATCATAGACAAGGATCACAATCTGGTATACATGGTCTTCCGCAAGGACTACGACGCGCACAAGACCAATCCTCTGGAGCTCCTCGACGAGGAGAAGAGGTACATGGTCGGAGCCGGCATCAACACCAGGGACTATGAGACGAGAGTCCCGGCTCTGGTGGAGGCAGGTGCCGACGTGCTGTGCATAGACTCCTCAGAAGGATATTCCGAGTGGCAGAGAAGAACGATCAATTTCATAAGGGAGAGATACGGCGACAGCGTCAAGGTAGGAGCCGGAAACGTGGTCGACAAGGACGGTTTCCTGTTCCTGGCGGAAGCCGGAGCGGACTTCGTCAAGGTCGGCATCGGCGGAGGTTCCATCTGCATCACCAGAGAACAGAAGGGAATCGGCAGAGGACAGGCGACTGCTGTGATCGAAGTCTGCCAGGCCCGCGACGAGTACTACGAGAAGACCGGCATCTATGTCCCGGTGTGCTCTGACGGAGGCATCGTGCAGGACTACCACATGACCCTTGCTCTGGCGATGGGTGCCGATTTCATCATGCTGGGCAGATACTTCGCGAGATTCGATGAGAGCCCGACCGACAGGGTGAGCATCGGCGGCAGGTATTACAAGGAATACTGGGGAGAAGGATCCAACAGGGCCAGGAACTGGCAGAGATACGACATGGGCGGCAAGAGCGCGCTGTCCTTCGAGGAAGGAGTCGACAGCTACGTGCCGTATGCGGGCACGCTTCATGACAACGTGCTGGCATCGCTCAGCAAGGTGAGATCCACCATGTGCAACTGCGGAGCGATCACAATAAAGCAGCTGCAGGACAACGCGAAGATCACTCTGGTCTCCGCCACCAGCATAGTCGAGGGCGGGGCCCACGACGTCATCAAGAAGGATCAGCTGGCGTCTATCTCCGGAAACTGATAACATGCAACATTAATGCCGACGGCGTGACACTGTATAGGTGTCACGCCGTTTTTTGACCATTGTCACCAAAATCAGCGCATGGCTACGGATTAAATCGGATGATACCACGGGCAGTTGTTAAGAAGGGATTAATTATCGCTTAAGGCGATTTACTGGCACAGCAAAGTGTGGCAAAATCGTATAGAACAAGGCGGGGGCAAGGCGCCCCGCGACATCAAGAACGTACGGAGAGTTCGGATGCTGAAACTTGTCAATGTTTCGAAATACTACTACTCCAAGGGAGTGGTGACCAGCGGCTTCTCCAGGGTCAATCTGGAGATGCACAGGGGAGAGTTCATAGCCATCACCGGCGAGAGCGGAAGCGGCAAGTCCACTCTGCTCAACGTGATCTCCGGGCTGGACAGCTACGAAGAAGGGGAGATGTATATCTTCGGTCAGGAGACCAGCGGATATACCGAGACCGACTTCGAGAACTACAGAAAAAGATATATCGCCAACATATTCCAGAACTTCAATCTCGTGAACAGCTATACGGTCTACCAGAACGTGGAGCTGGCTCTCGTGATGAACGGAAGAAGGCGCAGGGAGTACCGCAAAAAGATCATGGAGGTCCTTAAACAGGTGGGACTGTTCAAGTTCCGCAACGCCAGGGCGTCCAGGCTCTCCGGCGGCCAG
Organism: Oscillospiraceae bacterium; assembly: GCA_017548825.1. GTDB lineage: Bacteria > Bacillota > Clostridia > Oscillospirales > Ruminococcaceae > RUG11783. The sequence goes on along the minus strand of JAFYZG010000079.1, from coordinate 2,127 downwards.
AAGCAGAGGGTAGCCATAGCCAGGGCGCTGATTAAGGATACGCCGGTCATCGTCGCGGACGAGCCCACGGGAAACCTGGACAGCCAGTCGGCTGAGAACGTGTGGGAGCTGCTCAGCAGCGTCGCTAAGGACAGGCTGGTCGTGGTGGTGACCCACAACTTCGAGCAGGCAGAGCCCTACATCACCAGAAAGATCACCATGCACGACGGTCAGGTCATAGAGGATGTTGAGCTCAGGAAGCCCGAGGAGATGCCGGACGAAGAAGAGTCCGGCGTGGTCCATACCGGGAAACTCAGACCGTTCCAGAAGTTCAGGCTGGGCATCAGGAACACTTTCAACATCGTTCCCAAGTTCCTGCTGCTGCTTTTCATATTCATGTTCATAACCGCCGCGGTATCGATATTCTATTCCTCCACGCTCAAGAACAATTTCGTGGAGGACACTTCCGGTTACAACTGGTACTTCGACGACACCGACGTTGCCAGGATAGTCATCCAGAAGAAGGACAGAAGCGTCATCACCGAGGACGATTTCAGAGCGATATCGGCGGTGGAAGGGGTCGGAAGGATAGTCAAGGAAGACATCCTTATCGACAGAACGGTCTATATCTGGAGCGAGGACCTCGGAGTCAACGGGACCATCGTGTCGGTCTCGGAATTCAAGGGCCGGCCGGATATCGGCAGGCTTCCCGAAAAGACGGACGAGATACTGGTGGCGCTGCCAAAGAATCATTACCTGACAGATAACGGGCAGTACGAACGTCTGCTGCAGGGCACATTCAGTCTGGAGCTCCCTTTCGGGAAGGCAAGCAGTACCCAGAGAACCGTCACCGTGTCCGGAGTCGTGCTCTCCGATCTGGACGACTGGAAAGGCCAGATATATGTAAACGACGAGCTCATGACGCAGGTCAGCAGTGCGATCGGCGAGTCATTCAGCACTTCCGAGATCGAAGCAAACGGCCACAGGATGCAGACCTCCGACTGGGACATGAACAACGCCATCATGCCGGTGGACTGGATAGAGCCCGGAAAGGCTCTCGTGTCCGAGGAATGGAACGGTTATTACAAGAATTACAGGGCAAAGGGAAAGACCTTTACCGTCAGCGTGAAGAATCTGTACTACACCGACGAGCTCGAACTTACGATAAGTGATGTATACACATACCGCAACTTCAAGAACAAGACGGGCGGTCTGGACGACTGGTACAGAGGAGCTGTCTTCGTCAATACGGAAGACTATCTGGCGCTGTTCGACAAGGGATACTACCAGAGCAGCGTGTACCTGAGCGACTATTCCTATAAGGACAGCGTCATGGCTGCCCTTGAGGACATGGGCTACAAGACGCTGCACGTGAACAGCAACACCTACAGTTACGGAGGAAACTGGGCGAAACTGGAGAGACTCATCACTACGGGAATGGGAGCCGCGCTGATGGTCACCCTGTTCCTGGTATCCTACTTCATCATAAGGCTGATCATGCGCTCCAGGAACACGTACTTCTCCACGGTCAGGATCCTCGGAGGAACTGCGTCGGAATGCAGGTCGCTCATAGTGATAGAGCTTTTAGCGGTGCTCAACCTGGCATACGCAGCCCTGCTCGGAGTGCTGTACGCAGCTGAGAAGGGGTATTTCAGCTCCTATGTGACCGACACCATCCTGACGTATCTGACGTTCAGGGACTATGTGATCCTGTATTTTGTTATGCTGGCAGTATGCCTGTGGATAGCTCTCAGATATTCGAGGCAGCTGTTCAAAGGCAGCGCGATGAATACCCTTAAGGCGGTGTGACCATGGTAGATGTGATAAAAGTCAAAAAGACATACAACAGGTTCAAAGCCAATAAGGTAAGAGCGATAGACAACACGACGCTGCATCTGGAGGATAAAGGCCTTGTGGCGATCCTCGGCAACAGCGGAAGCGGAAAGACCACTCTCCTCAACCTGATCGGAGGTCTGGACAGACCGGACGGCGGAAAGATCATCGTCAACGGCAAGAGGATGAACGGACTCTTCCCGGGCAGGACCGACAGCATCAGGAGCGTCAGTATCGGGTACATCTTCCAGAACTACCATCTGCTGGACGACATGACGGTGTTCGACAACGTTGCCATCGTCCTGAGGATGCTGG
>JAFYZG010000014.1 GCA_017548825.1 Oscillospiraceae bacterium | reverse complement strand
GTGCATCCTGCTCTCCGGGGGACTGAGCCCGGATCTGGGGCTCTACGTCACCAGAGTGAAGCTTTATGTGGTGGCAGCACTTATGGCGCTGTTCGCTTTCGTCATGCTGTCGCTGCTGGACAGGATCTCGAAGTCACTCGGTAGTTCCACCCCGTTCAGGGCAGCGAGAGACGCGTTCTCCGTAGCTGAGAAGCGCGGGGGACTGCTGCTAGCTTCACTGGTAATCGTGACGGTCGCAGCGGATCTGCTGTCTCTGGCTTTCACCAAGCTGAATCCTTTGTATGAAGTGCTGCTGACAGCCTCTCTGCTGGCTGTAGCCGGATATATCTGTGTCATTCTGGGAAGCGCATGCATCATCAAATCCATAGCCTCGACCAGAAAACTGAATGATGAAAAACTCTACGGAGGTGTTTCCGCATGAAGAAGAATGAGAAGCTTATCTGCCTTGCGGTCGCAGTGGTATTAAGCATCGCCGGTCTCCTCTCTGTTTTGCTGACCGGAGGATTCAGACCTTCTGTGGAGACTGACGGAGAGACGATTCTCGTCGCCACAGCGCCTTATGATTATGACATAGATTCCATTGACAGAGATCTCCTTCATGAGAAGCTCTCTTCGCTGATCAAGTCATCATTTACCGTAGGAGTCACGAGGAACTATTCGCACGGATATCCCGAGATCCTGATAATCTCGCCGGACCATTTCGATGTCTCGGCAGATGAGGTCAAAGCGGCCCTCAATGAGACATATCCGGATCTGGGGATCGAAGCGGTGGATCATTTCAATTACACATCCACACGCTCAAAGAGCAGATACTACGTCACAGCACTGCTGGTGACGGCGTCTGCTTTCGTAGCCGTAGCCCTATATTTTGTCATCACAAGACGTGCGGGATACTCTCTGAAGTGGCTCGCCGCAGCCGTACTGTCGCTGTTGTCTGTCCTTCTCTTTGAAAAGATCGTCGGATGCAGAGAAGGAAACACAGTGATGCTGTTCACGGTCCTGAGTCTTGCGGCTTGCACAGCGGTGGTGATCAATGCGGCAGCTAACAGCGACAATGCCGGGCAGCTGGCCGCTTCAAACAAAAAGTTTGCCGTCACCGCACTGATCTACGCAGCAGTCGTGCTGGCTGTCTGTGCCGGAGCTGGTTCTCTGGCGGGACTTCCTGACTGCCTGAATATCGTTCTCACGGCGGCCGCTGCGGTGATCCCGTCTCTGGCTGTCTCAGCTCTTGTTGTTTCCGTTCTGCTCTGATCAATTAGACAGGAGATATTCCGATGAAGTGTCCGTATTGCGGCGCTGCCGATACAAAAGTCATAGATTCACGCCCGTCTCTGGATGATATGCGGATCAGAAGAAGGCGCGAGTGCATCGAATGCGGGAAACGTTTCACGACATATGAAGCCATAGAGTCTTCTCCTGTAGTCGTTATCAAGAAGAACGGATTCAGGGAACTGTACGACAGGGAAAAGGTCCTCAGGAGCATGCTGAAGGCTTGTGAGAAACGCCCGGTATCGAATGAGCAGCTGAATGAAGTCTGCGACAGGATAGAGAAGTCCCTGCAGAACAGACTTGATACCGAGGTCTCTTCCCAGGTGGTCGGAGAACTGGTCATGGAGGAGCTGAGGAATCTGGACAAAGTGGCGTATGTCAGATTCGCCTCCGTCTATAAAGACTTCCGCGATATCGATTCCTTCGTCCAGGTAATAAGCGAGATACAGAAAAACCAATAGATCCCAAAGGCCTCTCCGAACTCGCGAGAGGCCTTTCCAAAAGATACAAGAGTCAGGAATATGCTTAAGAAGAACGAGATAATCAGACTAACCGTCACCGGCATATCAAATGACGGGAACGGGGTAGGGAGGTACGGCGGTCAGGCGATCTTCGTGCCATTCACCGCTGTCGGCGATATCCTTGATGTCCGCATTGTCAAAGTGATGCGGTCCTTTGCCTACGGCATCATAGAGAGCATCATCGAGCCTTCTTCCGACAGGACAGAGACCGATTGTCCGTATTTCGGCAAATGCGGCGGATGCTGTTTCCGTCATATCACATATGAAGCAGAACTGAGAGCGAAACAGTTGTTCGTCGAGGATGCCCTGCAGAGGATCGGAGGTCTGAACGTCAGCGTAGACGCTATCGTGCCTTCCCCTGAGGCCGACGGATACAGGAATAAAGTGCAGTTTCCTGTGGCGGGGATAGACGGCATGCTGGTACCATGTTTCTACTATCAGAGATCGCACAGGAGCATAGATATATCTGACTCATGCCTTCTGCAGCCTTCCGTAATGAACCGGATCGCAGTTGCCGCTTGTGAGGTACTGACAGAACTGGGTGAATCTGCCTACGATGAGAAAACACAAACGGGGAATATCCGTCACCTGCTGCTCAGAAGGAGCAGTGTGGACGGGTCGATACTTCTCTGCGTCATATGTTTTGACGGAAAGGTCAGAAATGAATCTGTATTTGTCGAGAAGCTCAAATCAGCTTATCCTGATCTCAAAACTATAGTAATAAACAGAAATAAAAAACCGGGAAACGGTATTCTGACTGGAGATCACAGGGTCGTATACGGAAGCGGTCATATCGATGACGTTCTCTGCGGTGTACCGGCAGAGATCACATACGACACATTCTTCCAGATCAACCATGACTCTACGGAGAATCTGTATAACTGCGTGAGAGAATTCTGCGGTATCGGCGATCATCAGACAGTGATCGATCTTTAGTGCGGGACCGGGACGATAGGACTTTCATGCTGTAACACCGACACGAAACTGTACGGGATAGAGACTACAGAAAGATCCTTAGAGAGCGCAAGAAAAGCCGCGAAACTCATGGGTTACGAAAATGCGGGATTTATCTGCGGCGACGCCGGCAAGATACGGGAGCTTGTTGACCAGGGGATCACGGCGGATGTGATAATCACTGATCCTCCGAGAAAAGGCTGTTCGGAAGAGGTCCTTGAAGCCATGGCTGACAGCGGTACCGAAAAGATAGTCATGGTCTCGTGCAATCCTTCTACTCTTGCCCGCGACCTGAAGTTCCTTTGTGAAAGAGGATTCGTAACTAAGAAGATCAGACCCTTCGATCTGTTTCCAAGGACCAAGCACGTGGAGACGGCAGTTCTTTTGAAAAGGGGAAAAGTCGGTGGATCTATTGACGTCGATTTGGATATTGAGAAGTCTGACGGCCAGTGAGACGGAGCGATAAATCGTAATTTGTGGGGCCAACATGTTTTTTCAC
>JAFYZG010000078.1 GCA_017548825.1 Oscillospiraceae bacterium | reverse complement strand
GGGGAGGGGGATGCCATCCTGGTCACGGCGGACGGGGAGTCCATGCTGGTGGACGGAGGGCTTCCTGAGTGTTCCGATCTCATCTACACAGTCCTTAAGAACAGGGAACTGGACCATCTCAGATACGTGGTGTGCACTCATCCGCATTCCGACCACGTGGGAGGTCTCGCGGGAGCTCTCAGATACGCGACGGTGGATGAGGCATTCTGCTGCACGGCGGAGTACGACTCGAGATCGTTCGGATCATTCCTCAAAGCGCTGGAGAAGCAGGGCGTGCAACTGCAGATCCCGGAGGCGGGCAGACAGCTGCAGCTCGGCGCCGCTGTGATCACGGTCATCAGCCCCGCAAGGGAGTATGAGGAGCTCAACGACGATTCACTGGTGCTGCGGATAGACTACGGCCGCTCTTCGGTGCTGCTCACCGCGGACGTGGGATATCAGGCTGAACTCGACATGATGGATTCGGATTATCCGCTGCATGCCGACATCCTCAAGGTCGGACACCACGGCAGCGGCTCGTCCAGTAACTACTACTTTCTGGACGCGGTCGAGCCGCAGTACACGGTCATCTCGGTGGGCAGGGACAACGAGAACGGGCATCCGTCACAGAAGGTGCTGGATAAGCTGGAGAAGATCGGGGCGGAGATATTCCGCACAGATACCGACGGGGACATAACGTTCGTCAGCGACGGGAAGGCATTCACTATAAAGGAAGATAACGCACAAGAATAATTATTTATGGAGGTACAAAATGCAGTTTCAGAACATCAGGGGAACGGGACTCAAGGTCTCAAAGTTCTGCCTCGGAACGATGATGTTCGGAGGACAGACCTCAAAGGAGGAATCCATCAGGATCATCGACTATGCGCTGGACAATGAAGTCAATTTCTTCGACACCGCCGACACATACACCGGCGGGCTGAGTGAGGCTATCGTGGGCGAGGCTCTGGAGAAAAAGAGAGACTATGCAGTCATCGCCACCAAGGTCCGCAACCCCAAAGGACCTCTTCCGAACCAGATGGGCCTCGGAAGGAAACACATCATCCAGAACGTGGATGAGAGCCTGAAGAAACTAAGGACCGACTACATCGACATCCTTTACCTGCATCATCCGGACAACGACACTCCCATAGAGGAGACCATAGAGACCATGACCCAGCTGGTGCGAAGCGGAAAGATCCGCTACTACGGGGTCAGCAACTACAGCGCGTGGCAATGCTGCTCCTTCGTGCACAAGGCCAGGGAGATGAACTGCATCGCGCCGGTGATCACCGAGAGCGTGTACAACATGCTCACAAGGGGAATAGAGGACGAGATGCTTCCGTTCCTCAGGGAGTACAACATGGGGCTCGCGGTATACAACCCCATCGCCGCAGGCCTGCTGTCCGGCAAACACAGCAAGAGCGGTCCCGCTGCCGACTCAAGGCTAGCCACCAACGCGGGGTACAACCGCAGATACTGGAAGGAAGGCAACCTTGACGCCGTGGAGGAGCTGACAGCCATCGCCTCTGAAGCCGGAATGACGCTTCTGGAGCTGGCGCTCAACTGGCTCATCTCAAGGCAGGAGGTGGACAGCCTTATCGTCGGAGCGAGCAAATACGACCACGTGGTACAGAACATAGGCATCGTCTCGGAACCGAAGCAGATACCGGAAGATATCCTTCAGAGGTGCGATGAGGTCTGGGACGGCATTAAGGGATCGTACTTCAACTATCACTGAGCGGTTATACAGACAGTAATAATTCAGAACGGATGCGGTTGAGCGCATCCGTTCTTTATGCTAAACTATACAGGTTGAGTAAAAATGTAGAAATGAGAACGATCAGATGAGCAGAAACGAACAGCCCATGCAGGAACAGACCAAGCTCTGGAACAAGTCATATATCATGATCCTCGTGATCAGCACCTTCATACACTCGGCGTCATATATGGTCACGCCCTTCATCACCAAGTTCGCGCTGAGCCTCGGCGCGCCTCTTACGATAGCGACGACGATCGCATCGCTGATCTCGGTGTCCGCGCTGATCATCCGGCCCTTCGCCGGAAGGACTGCCGACAGGTTCAACAGAAAGGCAATAATCCTTATCGCAAACACGGTCACTTTCATCTGCATACTGCTGCTGGCCCGTGTCAAGACGGTCGACGGGCTCGTCATCGTGAGGCTGATCCACGGCGTGGCGTTCTCGTTCACCGGTGTCGCCATGATGGCATTCAACTCTATGTTCATCCCCAAGGACCGCCTCGGAGAAGGAATGGGCTGGATGGCGCTGAGCACCATAGTATCGCAGTCTCTGGGACCGAGCCTCGGGACCTGGCTCGTAGATCATTTCGACTATTCGGCATCCTTCTATGCGGCTGCGGCCATCACGCTGATCGGTGTCATCATATTCTGCTTCATCCCCTACAGCAAGTCCGAGAGCACGGAGAGAAAGAAGTTCGACATAAACGACTTCATAATCATCAGACTCATCCCGTACGCGCTCATCCTTTGCCTGTTCAGCAGCGGCAACGGGCTTATCACCTCCATGCTCGTGGTATTCGGAGAGCACAGGGGGATCGAGAACGTGAGCATATTCTTCACGGCGTACTCTATAGTGATGTTCCTGGTGCGTCCCTTCTCCGGCAAACTTGTTGACAGGAAGGGACTGCGCATAGTCCTCTATCCGTCGCTGCTCATCGCAGCCATAGGCTTTATAGTGCTCGGCGGCGCCAAGACCCTCACGGCGGTGATCATCGCGGGCATCCTCAAGGCCATCGGACAGGGATCCGGATCGCCGGCTATCCAGTCCACCTCCCTCAAGATGATCGGCAGGGAGAAAGCCGGCGTCGTCAGCAGCACCTGCTATATAGGGGCTGACGTAGGAAACGCGATCGCTCCCATCATCGGCGGATATGTAGCTGAGAATTTCGGATATGAGGTCATGTTCAGAGGCTATGCGGTCTTACTCTTTGTCCTCGGGACCATCATATTCACCATCAAGTGGAAGTACGACTACAAGAAATACGGTGTCATGTGCTGAATAAGCTTTACATACGAAAAGAGACCCG
>JAFYZG010000077.1 GCA_017548825.1 Oscillospiraceae bacterium | reverse complement strand
GTTCTCCCAGACGCCCTTGAGCCTTCTGTACTGGCCGTACATATAACCGATCTCGCGTCCGCCGACGCCCATGTCACCGGCAGGAACGTCCACATCGGGTCCTATATATCTGTACAGAGCTGAGATGAAGCTCTGGCAGCACCGCATGACCTCAGCATCGGATTTGCCGGCAGGGTCAAAGTCCGAACCGCCCTTGCCGCCTCCTATGGGAAGACCGGTGAGGCTGTTCTTGAAGGTCTGCTCAAAGCCCAGAAACTTGATGATGCTCTCGTTGACGTTTGACTGGAATCTGAGTCCGCCCTTGTACGGCCCGATAGCTCCGTTGAACTGGCAGCGCCAGCCGCGGTTCGTGTGATACTTGCCGTTGTCGTCCATCCAGCAGACGCGGAACGTGAACATCCTTTCAGGTTCGACCATGCGGTTCAGAAGGTCTGCTGCTTCGTATTCGGGATGTGCGTCCATAACAGGTGAGAGTGAGGAAAGTACCTCTGCCACAGCCTGCACGAATTCAGGCTGTCCCGCATGCTTTTCGCGGACTCCCGCCAAAACGCTTTCTACATATGCGTTCATCTTTCAGCTCTCCTAACTTGTGGTTTTTGGTCGGTGCTAGAGTAATTATAATCACCGCCTGATACAGCGTAAATAAACGTCCTGAAAGTTTGGAGGATTACATATCTTAGAGGTTCCTTCAGCGCTTTAATTCGGTGAAACTGCAGACAGAAAAAAGGCGTGCGGACGGAGTTCCGTCAGCACGCCCGGTTGTTCGTATCACCGATCGTTCAGAGAGTCAGTTCGATAGCCTGTGTCTTGCCTGATGCAGCGCTGCTGAGTTCCTGGCGCAGCTCGTCATCAGTGATGAGTCCGTCACGCTTGACGGCCATCGTCATGGCTTCCATCTCTACAGTCAGATCCAGTTTCTCGTCTTCAAAGAGGTTCGTGTAGAACTTTTTGAGAGCCTTGTCCACGTCATTGAGGTAGCTTCTGACCTTTTCGGCCATCTTTCCGGAGTCGGTCCCGCTGCGCTCGACTTTCTCATACTTCTCCAGGATAAGATTGATCGTGGGGAGGTAGTAGGTGAGGAACTGTCTTGCGGAAGCGATGCTCTTGGGCTGTTCGATCAGGGCCTTGAATATCCTGTCGCAGGTCCTGCAGATGGAGTATCCGGCTTCTCTGATCTCGCTGTCGTGGATCTTTCCGAGATTGCTTCTGATGGCTATGACCTTGCTCTTTCCGCTGTTGATGAGTTCAGCCTGTTCCGGAGCCAGATCAGCCCGTTTTGTCTCGGTGGTGCCGCTGCTGCCGCTTCCCTTGAGCGAATAGACGATCAGCGCCACTACCAGAGCGACTATTGCAAATCCGACGAGCCCTCCTGCAAGGAGAAGCAGTCTTCCGAGACGGGGCAGGATCCAAAGGCAAAGACCGCAGGCCAGCATAAACATCATGCAGCCGCTCATCCCGTAATTTGGACGTTTGTTCAATTCTATTCCTCCCTTCTCTCTTTTTATTATTTGAGACCGGTCATCCCTTCACTTCAAGCAGTTTCTGTCTGAGTTCGGTCTCGATCTTGCCGAGGGTGTTCTCGGCCTCCATGCGTTTCTGGCGGCCTTCCTCCTGGATCTTCAGGACTTCGTCGAGGGTCTCGATGAGTTTGCGGTTGGCATCCTCAACGGTCTCGATGTCCACTATGCCGCGTTCGCTTTCCTTGGCGATCTCGATGGTGCCGAGCTGAAGAGTCTCAGCGTTCTTCTGGAGCAGTTCGTTCGTCAGGTCGCTGACTTCCTTCTGGGCTTCCATGGCTTCCTTGGAGTGGGCCATTCCGAGAGCGAGGACCATCTGATTCTTCCAGAGGGGTATGGTGTTGTTGATGGTCGTCTGGATTTTCTCCACCATCAGGGTGTCGCCATTCTGGATCAGCCTGATCTCAGGCGCCATCTGGATGCTTATCTCTCTTGTGAGCTGCAGGTCATAGAGCTTCTTCTCGAATCTCTCGCAGAGATTTGCGAAGTCGTTGGCGGCCTGTGCGTCTTCTGCGAGACCGGAGGCCTCAGCCTTTGCCTTGAGCTCCTTGAGGGTGGTGTTGCGCTCCTCTTCGAGGCGCTTCTTGCCGGCGATGATATACATCGACAGCTCTTTGAAGTATGCGAGGTTGACATCATACATCTGGTCGAACATCACGATGTCCTTGAACAGTGTGTTCTGATGATCCTTGAGGATCTCAGAGATCTTGTCTACGCTGTTCGATGCGGTGTCATATCTCTCCTGGAGCTTCGCGAAACTGTTCCTGGACTTCTTGAAGAGCCCGAACAGTCCCTGCTTCTCATCCTTGCCGTCGACGGAGAAGCCTTTGAGCTCCACGACGAGGTTGGTGATCATGTCGCCGACTTCGCCGAGATCCTTTGTGCGGACGTTTTCGAGAGTCGTGTCGGAGAACGATGCGATCTTCTCCTGGCATGCTGCGCCGTACTGGAGGATTACGTTCGTATCCTTGATGTTGATCTTCTGGGAGAACTCCTCAACAGCCTTCTTTTCCTCTTCGGTGAGGTTGGCGTCGCTGAGGTAGTCCGTAACAGCTGAAGTCTCTTCCGGAGCTGCTACGATAGGGGTGAGCGTTGCTTCTTCGAAAGTTGTCGGGTCCAGTGTGGGTGCCGGCAGTTCGAGGGAGATTCCATTGTTCTCAGCCATTATAATTGACCTCCGTATATATTTATAATACAAATATGAGTTGTCTCTGATCTGTACGATATGGATTATATCATAAGCGACAGGGGATTACACCTGAAACAGAGCGAAATACGGACCTTTGAAACGGTAATCGGAGCAAATTAAGGCCGGACTGCGCAAGATGCAGTCCGGCCGGTGTTTTTCGTTAGTATATCCGGTATCAGAGGGCGCGGCTGTCGATCTCTTCCCTGATGTTCGCGATGAAATCGGAGAGCGCAAGAGCGCCTTCGTCTCCGGCTCTGCGGCTGCGCAGGGACACTGTTCCGGATTCGGCTTCCTTGTCTCCGACAACGAGCATGTACGGGATCTTCTGCAGCTGGGCCTCACGGATCTTGTAACCCATCTTCTCGTTCCTGGTGTCGACTTCGGCACGGATGCCGGCGGCGTCCAGTTCAGCGAGGACCTTGGCAGCATATTCGGCATGCTTCTCGGAGATCGGGATGACCTTGACCTGCACGGGAGCCAGCCATGTCGGGAAGGCTCCGGCGAAGTGCTCTGTGATGATGCCTATGAAGCGCTCGATGGATCCGAACACGACTCTGTGGATCATGACCGGTGTGTGCTTCTCGCCGTCGTCACCGACATACTCGATGTTGAAGCGGCCGGGGAGCTGGTAGTCGAGCTGGATCGTGCCGCACTGCCATGTGCGGTTCAGGCAGTCGCTGATATGGAAGTCGAGCTTCGGACCATAGAATGCGCCGTCGCCGGGGTTGATCGTGTACTCCTTGCAGATGCTGGTGATGGCGTCAGCGAGCGCCGCTGTGGCTATGTCCCAGTCCTCTACCGAGCCTATATGGTCTTCCGGCATCGTGGACAGTTCGATCTTGTACTTGAGCCCGAAGAGGGAATAAACCTCGTCGAACAGTTGGGCTATGCGGATGACTTCGTCCTTGATCTGGTCCTTCGCGAGGAGGATATGGGCATCATCCTGCGTGAAG
>JAFYZG010000076.1 GCA_017548825.1 Oscillospiraceae bacterium | reverse complement strand
GGCACTCCCTTCGGGTTCGGATTCGGCGGCGTTCCAGGATCCCTGGTTGCTGACGGCGTATACGTCGCCCATACATCCGGCGCAGAGAACATGGACGAGTTCGGCTCCCACGTGGACTATCTCAACGGAGTCAACATCGGCGAGTGCACGGTCCGCAACATGTTTGCGATCGGTCCGACCAAGAAATTCGAGACCGCAGCTGAATTCTACGAAGTGATGAGAGAGAAGCTCGGAGACCTCTACGACAAATACGACTTCGAGAACCTCTTCCCTGTCACCGATGAGAACGCGGACTTCCAGAGCCGCGTGCTGGCGAGCCAGAACTGCGGCACCGGCCTCGGCCTGACGATGGCTGACCGCTATTTCGGAGCATACAGGTCTCAGACCGCTCCCGATACACGCAACTGGGCGTACAACTTCGGCCGCTTCCCGCCCTGCCGTCCGGAAGAGCGCGGGACACAGCGCGACACCGACCTGCAGCTTGCATGGCACTCCGCCGAACTGTGGTATGTCTTTGCCTCGCTGAGGGAAGGACTGCCGGCAGCCCGTCCGTGGGAACCTGTGGACTTCGAGCTTGCCGAGAAGATGAGTTCCTACTGGGCGAACTTCATCGCCACCGGCGACCCGAACGGAACGGATTCGGAAGGCAACCCGCTGCCATACTGGCCGGAAGCAGACGAGAATTACGGCTGGATCGAGATCAATAAGGACGGATGTTTCGGACATGAAGGACTCACGAAACTGGACGAGATGGGTCTCGAGTATCTTAAGCGCTCCGGCCGCTATCCCGAGATCAAAGAATAGTTTTCTCTCGGTCCCGTAGATCACAACTGAAAAAGTCCCCGTTCCCGTTTTCAGGGAATGGGGATTTTCTTTATAATTCGATCCTGTTCAAAGCATATCTTCGTAGCGGTCGAAGCCGTAGAGAAGGGTCTCCGGTGAATGGCTGTCACTGGACAGGATGATCCTTCCTCCGCCCTTCTTTATCTCATCAAGGATAGGAGATGCCGGATACGGCGATGTGCGGTATCCTCGGGACATCGCTCCGGTATTTATCTCGAACGCCGCTCCCGTGGGAAGCAGTCTCTCCAGTGCTTTACGCCATGCCGCAGTATAGCGCGGATTCTCCTCGTCAAAAAGCGGCATCATCTCCTGGAATTTCGTGACCAGGTCGAAATGACCCACGACAGAAGCCCCCGTTTTCCTCACGACATCTCCTACCAGCGCATAGTAGGCTTCGCACAGCGCATACGGATCTCCCCCGAAGCCTTCCTCCACAGCTTCGAGGAGCAGTCCCGGCGACTCATCAACGGCAAAATACCTTCCGTCAGATTCGACGTAATGCACCGAACCGATGACGTAATCATAGAAAGAAGGATCGTCGTCCGAGAAATAGTCCATCTCGATGCCCAGAAGGATCTCGATCCTTCCGCGGTATTCCTCCCTGAGCCGGGCGATCTCTTTTCTGTAAGCAACGGTGCCTGCCGGTGTCATGCAGTAGGTTTCGTCGATCGGCGTATGGCTGTGGCCGGAGAAACCGAGCGTCTCTATTCCCGCGCGGACCGCCGCCTCCGTCATCTCCCTGGGCGTGCTCTTTCCGTCGCAGAACACCGTGTGAACATGCAGATCCTGTTTAATCATCAGGTCATCTTCTCCTGTTTGACCTTGTGGTCGATGACATGGCGGGACGCCAGCTCATCATGGATATCCCCGAGGCTGATCCCTGCCTCGATCATCAGTACAAGAAGATGATAGACCAGATCGGCGATCTCGTAAATGGTATCCTTCCTGTCCTGCGCCTTGCCGGCTATGATGACTTCGGTGGACTCTTCACCGACTTTCTTCAGGATCTTGTCAAGTCCCTTCTCGAACAGATATGTCGTGTATGAGCCTTCCTTTTTCTCCTTCTTGCGCCCTTCGATCAGTTCGGAAAGGATCTCGAGAGAGAATTCATGCAGCTCGTCGCTCTCCCAGACGGGATTCGTGAAACAGGACTCCGTCCCGAGGTGACAGGCAGGACCGTCCGGCTCCACCAGCACCACGAGCGCGTCATGATCGCAGTCCGCCGTGATCGAGACCACATGCTGATAGTTTCCGCTGGTCTCGCCCTTGAGCCAGAGTTCCTGACGCGAACGGCTCCAGAAACAGGTCAGCCCTTTCTCCATGGTGATCTTCAGACTCTCCTCGTTCATGTAGGCGAGCGTAAGGACCTTCTTCGTCTTGGCGTCCACCACTATGGCGGGGATCAGACCGCGTTCGTCAAATCTCAGTTCAGCAATATCCAGCATCTTGATCTCTCCTTATCCTCCGCGTGGGGATCCCCTCACGCGCCATGACCTCCTTCAGGTCTTCTATCCTGACCTCTCCGTAGTGGAATATGGAGGCCACCAGCCCCGCATCCACCTTGGGCCGTGTTTTGAACAATGTTATGAAATCCCCGATCGATCCGGCTCCGCCGGAAGCTATAACCGGCACCGGAACTGCCTCGCTCACCGCCTCCAGCAGTTCCAGATCGAATCCCTTCTTCACTCCGTCGGTATCTATGGAATTTACGACTATCTCGCCGGCGCCGCGGTCGACACAAGAGCGGATCCATCCGATGGCCTCCATGCCGGTGTCTATCCGTCCGCCTTTGCTGAAGACGTGGAAAGTGCCGTCCACCCTCTTCACGTCGGCGGAGAGCACCACGCACTGACTGCCGTAACGCTTCGCCGCCTCGTCTATGACAGAGGGATCCCGGATCGCCCCTGAATTGACGCTGACCTTGTCTGCGCCGCATTTGAGGACTCTGTCGAAATCGGAGACGGAATTGATGGCGCCGCCCACCGTCATCGGTATAAATACCTTTTTCGCGGTCTCAGTCAGGATGTCGGTAAACAGGCTCCTGCCCTCTGCAGAAGCGGTGATATCATAGAACACCAGCTCATCCGCCCCTGCGGAACTGTAGTATTCCGCGAGCTCCACGGGAGAAGCCACGTCTCTGGTATTCAGAAAGTTTACTCCCTTGACCACACGTCCGTCACGGACGTCCAGACAGGGGATTATGCGTTTTGTGATCATTTGACAACCTCTATGGCTTCTTTCAGGTCTATGTCCCCGGTATACAGAGC
>JAFYZG010000013.1 GCA_017548825.1 Oscillospiraceae bacterium | reverse complement strand
TGCGACATGTCCGTGACGAAGCTGCTGGAGTTCTTCAACAGCATAGAGCTGACCGAGCGCGAGACATATATAGCGGGAAATGTCATAAAAGAGATAAAACAGCGCCTCTCGTTCCTGGTGAATGTGGGACTCGGATACCTTACTCTCTCCAGGGCAAGCATGACCCTGTCAGGAGGGGAGAGCCAGCGCATACGCCTGGCGACCCAGATAGGTTCATCACTGATGGGGGTGCTGTACATACTGGACGAGCCCTCCATAGGCCTCCATCAGAGGGACAACAGAAAGCTCATAGAAGCCCTCAAGAACCTCAGGGATCTGGGCAACACCGTCATAGTGGTGGAGCACGACGAGGAGACCATACTCAACGCGGATTATGTGGTGGATATCGGACCGCTCGCCGGAGTAAACGGGGGAAGGATCCTGTATCAGGGGGACGTGAAGGGACTTATGGAATGCCCCGAATCTCTCACCGGACAGTATCTTTCCGGGAAGAAGAAGATAGACGTCCCGGCGTCAAGAAGGCCGGGAAGCGGCAGAAAACTGACGTTCAGGGGATGCAGACAGAACAACCTCAAGGACCTGGATGTCTCCTTCCCGCTGGAGAAACTGATATGCATCACCGGCGTGTCGGGCTCGGGCAAGTCATCGCTTCTCAACGATATCGTATTCAAAAAGCTCAACGTCGAACTGAACAGAGCCAGGGAGATCCCGGGCAGGTTCGCATCAGTGGAGGGGCTGAAATATGTGGACAAGTGCATCGGCATAGACCAGTCACCGATCGGGCGCACGCCCAGGTCAAACCCGGCTACCTATATCGGTCTGTTCAATCTGATAAGAGACGTCTTCGCGTCGACGGCGGAAGCCAAGCTGCGCGGATACGGACCCGGCAGATTCTCCTTCAACGTCAAGGGAGGCAGGTGCGAGGCCTGTGAGGGAGACGGACTCATCAAGATCGAGATGCACTTCCTGCCTGACGTGTATGTGCCCTGCGACGTGTGCAAGGGAAAGAGGTACAACAGGGAGACTCTGGAAGTAAAATATAAGGGCAAGAGCATCTATGACGTGCTGGAGATGACGGTGGACGAGGCTCTGGGATTCTTCAAGACCCATCCTAGGATCACCCGCAAGCTTCAGACACTCAAGGATGTGGGGCTCGGCTACATCAAGCTGGGACAGTCCTCCACGACTCTGTCCGGAGGCGAAGCTCAGCGCGTCAAGCTCGCCAACGAGCTCTCAAAGATCAGCACCGGCAGGACGGTGTATATACTCGACGAACCTACGACGGGACTGCACACTGCCGACGTGCACATGCTCATAGACGTGCTCAACAAGCTCGTCGATGCCGGAAACACCGTGATCGTCATAGAACACAACCTGGACGTCATCAAATGCGCCGACTGGGTCATCGACCTGGGGCCGGAAGGCGGTGACGCCGGAGGTTATCTGATAGCGGAGGGAACTCCGGAGCAGGTAGCTGAGATACCGGGTTCGTTCACGGGAGAATACCTTAAGAAAGTGTTGGACAGATGACAGACTACGACGGACTCAAGAACGCTCTTCTGGACCGCTTCGGGAGAGAGCCGCTGCTGTATATCCGCACATACGGATGCCAGCAGAACGTTGCCGACTCCGAAAAGATAAGAGGACTCATGGAAGAACTCGGGTGCAGCATGTGCGATGATCCCGCGTCCGCAGATATAGTGATATTCAATACCTGCGCGGTCCGCGGACATGCTGAGGACAGAGTGTTCGGGAACATCGGAGCCATGAAGGCTGTCAAAGCGGAACGCCCGGAAGTCATTGTGATCATGGGCGGGTGCATGGTACAGCAGCCCCATATAGCTGAAAGCATCAGAAAGAGCTATCCCTATGTGGACATCATCTTCAACACGAACAACATATCGGAGCTCCCCGGAAGGATCTCCGGATTCCTGCAGACGGGAAAGCGTCTTCTTGATCCGTCCTGCAGCGAATACACCCTTAACGAGGGGATCCCCGCTGTCAGGGACATGGAGAGATGCAGGGCGTATCTGCCGATCATGTACGGCTGCAACAATTTCTGCAGCTACTGCGTGGTCCCGCTCGTAAGAGGCAGAGAGCGCAGCAGACGCCCGGAGGACGTGGTGAAGGAGTTCCGCGAGTGTGTGGAAGCCGGCTGCAAGGATATAATGCTTCTCGGACAGAACGTGAACTCATACGGAAACAACTCCGGATTCGGCGTCGATTTTCCCGATCTGCTGAGGATGCTCAACGACGTGGACGGCGATTTCGTGATCAGGTTCATGACCAGCCATCCCAAGAACGCGTCTAAGAAGCTGTTCGACACCATCGCCGACTGCAGCAAGATCAGCAGGCACATACATCTGCCGGTGCAGTCCGGTTCCGACAGGATACTGAAGCTCATGAACCGCAACTATACCAGAGAGCAGTACATGGAACTCATCAGATACGCCAGAAGCGTTATCCCGGACGTGTATTTCACTTCCGACATCATAGTCGGGTTCCCTGGGGAGACGGAAGAGGATTATCTGCAGACCTGCTCGCTAATAGAAGAGGCGAACTATTACGCGATCTTCAGTTTCATCTACTCCAAACGGGAGGGGACTCCCGCCGCCAAGATGCCGGATGACACGCCTCACAGCGTCAAGGCTCAGCGCCTCAACGCCCTCAACGAGATACAGAGGCAGGTGACGGAGAAACTGGAGCTCGGACTCGTGGGGACACGGCAGAGAGGAATCTGCACCGGATTCCTGGAGGACGGCACGTTCGAGTGCAGGATCAACAACAATGCGGAAGTAACAGTGAAGGGCAGCGCGGAAGTGAATGAGTTCTGCGACATCACCATCACTGATTACATAAACAGAAGATTATACGGAAAGGCAGAATAACAATGTTTGAGAACAACAGGATCATCCAGCTGGCGCGCGAACTCGGCGCCGAGATACAGAAGAGTCCGGAATACGAGGACTTTAAGCAGGCCAGGGAAAGGAACGACGCAGATGATGCGCTTCAGGCGCTTATCTCGACCTTCAACATCGCTCAGATGAATCTCGAAAGAGCCATGAAGGAGACGGACAGAGACACCGAGAAGATCGCTGGTTTCACCGCCGATGTCAACGAAGCATACAACGGTATCATGTCCAACGAGAATATGCGCTACTACATAGTCAACAAGGACTATATGGAGAGGGAACTAAACTACATCTATCAGATACTCGCCGCTTCCATCAACGGAAAGGATCCCTTTACGGTAGAGGAAGTCATAGGCGGCTGCAGCGGAGACTGCAGTTCCTGCAGCAGCTGCGGCTGATCCGCAGCGCAGGTCATATCCTGAGAAAGAACGGAAGACTGAAATGGCATACCCAGAGGTGACTGCTCAGCTGTCTCCCATGATGAGACAGTATATCGAGGTCAAAAAACAGCATCCGGACAAGCTTCTGATGTACAGACTCGGAGATTTCTACGAGCTGTTCTTTGACGATGCCGTCACCGCTTCCAGAGAGCTCGAACTGGTACTCACGGGAAGAGACTGCGGGCTGCCGGAGAGAGCGCCCATGTGCGGCGTGCCCTATCACGCCGTGGACAGATATGTGTCCCAGCTGGTGGAGAAGGGGTACAAGGTCGTCATATGCGAGCAGATGGAGGACCCCGCTAAAGCGAAGGGCCTGGTAAAGAGAGACATCGTCAGGATAGTCACTCCGGGAACACTCACGGACACGGAAGTGCTGGAAGAATCCAGAAACAACTACGCCGCGTCCGTATACGTCGACGGAACACGCTACGGCGCCGCATTCGCCGATATATCCACCGGAGAGCTGCATATCACTGAGGGCGACGGAGATCTGCGCGCCGTGCTGACGGAGCTGTCCCGGTATCTTCCCAGAGAGGTGCTGTGCAACACGGACATCACCTCGGACAGCGGCATCGCGGCATTCTTCGACAAGAACAGCGTATCTTTCCAGACGCTTTCCGCGGCTTATTTCGACTTGGCTTCAGCCAGAGAGACAATTGCGGAACAGTTCGATGCCGACACGGTATCGTCCCTGGGAATCACACGGCACAAACAGGCCGTTTCCGCAGCCGGAGCGCTCATAAGATATATAGGAGAGACACAGTTCTCCGGTCTGAAGAGGCTCTGTTCGGCTGATTTCTTCAGTTCCAGGGACTACATGCTGCTGCCTGAGAGCTGCAGGAGGAATCTTGAGATAACCGAGACCATACGGTCCGGCGAGAGACGGGGAAGCCTGCTGTGGGCTGTAGACCGCACATCCACATCCATGGGCAAGAGACTTCTCAGGACTTT
>JAFYZG010000075.1 GCA_017548825.1 Oscillospiraceae bacterium | reverse complement strand
TTGGCCACTCGGGAACTCTCCCATATTCAATTGGAGCTGGTAGACGGACTCGAACCCCCGACCTGCTGATTACAAATCAGCTGCTCTCCCGACTGAGCTATACCAGCGGATCTCGTTCTTTTAGAAGCGCCTTACAATATTATCATTTGCGTCTATGTTTGTCAATCGGATTTCTGCAGGTCTTCCGACAGTTTTCTCCGTCATCTTACGCCCCTCTTTTCTTCCGCGTATACGGCACGGGGAGACGGCTCAGCACCGTCTCCTCGCTCTTTTTTCAACTGTTTAACCGTTCAGCAGTCTGATCAGTTGCTGGGCTTGGTGAGATCCAGCCCGAAGAACTGCTCGCTGAGCCTTCCGAGGGTCCCGTCGGCCTTGAGCTCCTCCAGCGCCTTGTTGATCGCTTCGACCAGGGATTTGGAATACTTTGAATTCTGTACCGGAATGGCAGTCATATCGGTATCGGCTTCGTCGACGACCTTAATGGCGGTGTCCGGATGCTCGTTCATGTAATCCTGATAGGACACTCTGGCGTTGATGGTGGCGTCGATCCTCCCCTGTACAAGAAGGGTGATTGTCTCCTCAAGGGTATCGACGTTCTGCACGGTCGCGCCGTAGGATTCGGCCAACGCCGCGTAGGTGCTTCCGACCGAGTTGGCGGTCTTCTTGCCTTTGAGGTCCTCGAAGCACGTGATGTCCGTGTTGCTGTTCTGTACCAGCAGGACCGCCGAGGTGTACAGATAGGGATCAGAGAACATGTAGCTCTTGGCTCTCTCCTCTGTGTAGCCGACTCCGTTGCAGGCTATATCGAACCTTCCGCTGTCGACTCCCGCCAGGATGGCCTCCCACGCCGTCTCCTCGAAGCGCGCTTCAACGCCGAGCTTCTCGGCGATCAGTCTTCCCATCTCCACATCAAAGCCGGTGAGGTTGCCGCTCTCATCATGATATGTCCAGGGCGACCAGACGCCTTCCGTGGCTATGATTATATAGCCTCTCTCCTGAATGGTCTCCAGAAGGTCCTTCTTTTTCCCGCATGACCCGAGGGAGAACGCGAGAGAAAGGATCAGAAGGACTGCAAACAGTGATTTGATCTTCTTTTTCATTTTATGTCTCCTTTTGTTTATTATCTTCTCTGACCGTCCTGTCCGCGGTGATCATGCGGACGAACGCTTTTGCCCTCTCTGAGGAAGGATTCTCAAAGAACTGCCTGGTCGGAGCGGACTCTATCACGTTTCCGTCCTCCAGGAACAGCACCTTGTTGGAGATGTTCCGTGCGAAATTCATCTCGTGGGTGACGACCACCATGGTCATCCCCTCGTCAGCCAGATCCCTCATTACGGCGAGGACCTCTCCTATGAGCTCCGGGTCCAGAGCCGAAGTGGGCTCGTCGAAATATATCACTTCCGGGCTGCTGGCCAGAGCGCGGGCTATCGCGACGCGCTGCTGCTGTCCTCCGGACAGCTGTGACGGATACGAGTCCCTCTTGTCCGAGAGTCCGACTTTCTCCAGCATCCTCAGCGCGATCTCCTCAGCTTCGGCCTTGCCCATTCCCCTTGCTGCCGTAAGTCCTATCTCCACATTCCTGAGGACCGTCATGTTGGCGAAAAGGTTGTAGTTCTGGAAGACGAAGGCGGTCTTCATGCGGAGCCTGTGGATATCCTTGCGGTTCATGCTGCTCAGATCGAATGGCTCTCCGTCGAAGACCATGGTCCCCTCGGATGCTTTCTCCAGGAAATTGATGCAGCGCAGTATCGTGGTCTTGCCCGAGCCGGAAGGCCCGAGGATGACTACCACGTCCCCCTTCTCTATGGTCAGATCGACGCCCTTGAGCACCTCATTGTCGCCGAAGGATTTCCTGAGTCCCTTTACTTCAATCATTTTCCGTCCTGCCTCCAGCTCTGTTGAGTCTCTTCTCGGCGGCTCTCTGGATCCATGTCAGGACCGTACAGAACGCAAGATATATGATGGCGACTTCGCAGTACAGCCCCAGCGTCTCGTAGTATCTTGAGTTGATGATCTGGGCCTGTCTGATCATCTCTGTGATGGTGATGGTGGTGGCGAGGCTCGTCTCCTTGAGCAGCCCTATCAGGGAGTTGGAAAGGGATGGGAACGCTACCTTGAACGCCTGCGGCAGAACGATATGCCACATTATCTGCAGATAGCTGAGGCCCACGCACTGGCCTGCTTCGACCTGCCCCACGGGGATGCTCTCCAGCGCTCCTCTGACCGTCTCCGCCATGTACGCTCCCTCGTTGAAGGACAGCACGAAGATAGCCGCAGTCCAGGCATCGAGATAGATGCCGACGGACGGAAGTCCGTAGAAGATCACGTACAGCTGCACCAGCAGAGGCGTGCCCCTGATCATCCAGATATAGAACCTGCAGATCTGCTTGAGCACGGGGATGTCAGCGTACTGTATCATTGCGACGATGACGCTTATGATCAGCGCGAAGAAGAACGAGACAGCGGTAAGAGGCAGCGTCACCTTTTTTCCCTGTAGAAGTTTCTGCGGGAACGCCTCTAACAGTATCATCCAGAACCGGCTCATGTTTCTTCCTCAGTACATATAATGATCGTTTCAATTATAGTTTTTCTTCCCTGTCTGCGCAATCCGCCCTGTTAGCTGCCTGTGTACCTCTGTCGACATTATTTGCCTGTGTACCTCTGTCGACATTATTCACCGGATTTGTATAATTCAAGTCCAGGGTGATAAAATGAGTGCGGATATACTGCAAAATACTACCTAATAACACGGAGGAAACGATATGAAAGTAGTTCTTGCCGGTGCTTTCGGAAATCTCGGCGCCGAGATCCTGAAGGAGCTCGACAAAGCCGGCCACGAGATAACGGCAGCCGACCTCAAGGAGAGGGAGATCGACGGATGTGTCGGAAAATACACTTTCGTCCAGATAGACGCCACGGATCCCGCGACTCTCAGTGGACTCTGCGACGGAGCCGACGTGGTCATCACGACCATGGGACTCACCACCTCTTCCACCCGCTTCACCTCATATGACATCGACCTCAACGGCAACCTCAACCTTCTCAACGAGGCGAAGGCCGCCGGAGTTAAGAAGTTCAACTACATCTCTGTCATCGCCTGCGATGAGCCCGGTGCCGAGAAGGTCCCGATGCTCCACGCCAAGAAGCTGATGGAAGACGAAGTCAAGAAGTCCGGAGTCGATTACGTCATCTACCGTCCCACCGGATACTTCTATGACATAGCCAAGGTGTTCAAGCCCTATGTCGATGCGGGCACCATGCAGCTGCTCAAGGGCTACGGCGGAGTCAGGGCAAACGTAGTGGACTGCCCCGATTTCGCGGCGTTCATAGCCGGGCACATGTGCGACACGAACGCGCTGTATGAAGTCGGCGGAAAAGAGACCTACACCTATGAAGAGATGGCTAAGCTCTGCTTCGACGCCGCAGGCAAGCCCACCCAGATCAAGTACTATCCCAAGTGGATGTTCGGCCTGCTCGCCAACCTTCCCAAGATCAAGAAGGAAGGAAAGCACGACATCATCCTGTTCTCGCAGTGGACGCTCTCCCACGACCTGGTGGGAAAGGACATCGTCGGCGACAGCAGCTTCAGGGAATATATAACCGACTACTTCAGGAAAAACTGAAAGGATCAATAATATGTGGAAAGAATTTCTGATAATCGCCGCGGTATGCGCCGTCGGCTGCTCGATGGGATTCAAACACTTCATCTGGTTCATCTCCATCGGCTACGGCTTCGCGGTATCCTGCGGGAGCCTGGCGATCCTGGTCCTCGCCGCTATCCGCGGCAGGCTTAACCTGGTCCTCGTCCTCCAGTGCGCCATCCTGCTCATCTACGGTCTGCGTCTCGGTCTGTTCCTCTATCTGCGCGAGACGAGGAACGCCGCATACAAGAAGACTCTGGATGCCCAGACCGGCAACGACAGGAAGATGCCCGTCTTCGTGAGCATCTTCATGTGGGCATTCGCCGCGTTCCTCTATGCCGGAGAGATGTCCCCGGTCTTCTTCCGCAACCATCACGGCGAATACGGCGGCATCCTTCCCTGGATCGGCATCGTCATCTCCGCCTGCGGAGTTGTCATGGAAGCCGTCGCCGACAAACAGAAATCCGCGCAGAAAGCCGTCAGGCCCGATATGGTAGCCACGGAAGGTCTGTACAGGTTCACCCGGTGCCCGAACTACTTCGGTGAGATCCTGACCTGGACCGGCGTGTTCGTCGGAGGGCTCAGCGCTCTGCACGGAGCATGGGAGTGGATCGTCGCCTGCGTAAGCTATGCGGCCATAGTATTCATCATGGTGGACGGAGCCCAGCGTCTTGAGAAGCGCCAGAACGGACGGTACGGCGAAAAAGAGGAGTATAAGGCATATATCGCCAAAACTCCGATACTCGTTCCCTTCGTTCCCGTCTATTCTCTTACAAAGAAGAAATAACTCCTGCGACAAAAAGGACCGCGCAGCCGCGCGGTCCTTTTCTTATGCTTCCTGATCACATATAGCTGATATCCAGGTCCACGTCCCCTTCTACTCCCGGCACGCTGCCGGAGCCGGAGTACTGCCACATGCTGTACATCGACTGGTATTCCGGATGAGGTTCGTTCGTGTAATGCGCTATCCAGATCCTGGTGCCGGAATTCAGCTGGGACACGTTGATCTTGTAGTTAAGGTAATAGCTGTTCGCGTATAGCCCCGCTCTGTATCCTCCGGAGCGGATGGTGTCGCAGAACGCGTTGATGATCGTCGTCCTCTCCGAGTTCGTAAGGTCGTTGGTCCTGGCGGATGCCGATTCCGCGTCCTCCATATCGATGAATATCGGATAGTTCAGGCTCCTGCCGTTGATCATGTTAAGGCACAGCGACGCCTCCTCGACCGCTTCCAGTTCGGATATGGCCTGCGTGTAGAAATACAGTCCCACCTTAAGGCCGGCCGCCTTGGCTCCGGAGAGATAGGACTCGAACATGTCGTCATAATAGAGCTTGCCTGCGGAATAACCTCTGAATCCGACCC
This sequence comes from Oscillospiraceae bacterium, assembly GCA_017548825.1. Classification (GTDB taxonomy): domain Bacteria; phylum Bacillota; class Clostridia; order Oscillospirales; family Ruminococcaceae; genus RUG11783. The sequence continues at coordinate 4,152 of JAFYZG010000075.1, read as the reverse complement.
TGATGATGACGAAGTCGATACCCGATGCTTTGACCTGGGCCCAGTCTATGTAATTGTTCCAGGTCGATACGTCGATACCCTGTGTGCTGCTCCTGACTCCCTCGTCGTTGAACCAGTAGGTCTCTCCCTTTATGATCTGCGATCCCGTCACGGGGTTTCCGTCGATATCGTAATAATATGTATTTCCGTCTATCTCCTGCCAGCCGTGGAGCACCCAGATCTCCTTTTCCGTGACCGTGACCAGCGCGGTGACGGAGGAGAATTTATACACAGGCGTTTCGCCGTCGCTTCCGCACACGGGCTTGCCGCAGCTGTCCACTACCTCTCCGATACAGGACACCCATTCTCCGACTGGCCCCTGCGGTGTCTCTTCCGGTACTTCCTCAGCGGTCTCTCCGCCTTCCTCCGTGTTCTCTGCGCTCTCGGTCTCTTCTGTGCTCTCGGTCTCTTCCGTGCTCTCTTCCGGCGCGGATTCGGTGATCACGTATCTCTCCGCGGCAGCGAGCGTTCCGTCCTCGGAGACTCTCGCGCGTATATCGGAGACCGTGTCCGCTCCGTCATTGAGTATGAGATATCTGTTGCCGTCGCCATCCGGGTCTGTCAGTACCGGGACGGAGGCGTACAGCTGATTGCCGTTTCCATCGGTGACCGGCGTTTCGACCGTGTCGGTCCTGAGAAGTTCCTTGGAAGATTCGACCCAGACCACCGTGTCTCCCGGCGCAGGTGTCGGAGCGGGGGCCGGTTCCGGTCTTGTAGGCTGCTGATACTGAACGTCCTCCCCTGACACGTCTTCCGTGTTGGGGTTGACGATCTGTTCTCTGACGTCGATGACCACATGCTTTACAGGAGGATCCACCTTGACCTCTATGTCCTCCTCCACCCGGTATCCCTGGCACGGCAGGAACGAGATCTGATAAAGACCGGTGCTGACATTGCCGATCTCTATCTTTCCGTCGCAGTCATCGTCGAGATACTTCTTGAGTTCTCCGTCCTCATCCGTGACGGCGATGCCGAAAGGCATGCCTACGGCAAGTTCTCCGTTCACATCCAGGAAGGACACGGTTATCTCTTCCGAGGTGGATTTCGCCTCCATGTGCAGATCGATATATACCGGTTCCTCATATGCAAGCCTGATCAGATTCGGCAGAGAGATATAGTTCTTGACTTCATCCCCTCCCGTCCTTCTGATCCTCTCGGCCTCCTCCATAGCGGAAGCTGAGGAGCTGAAAAGAAGCGCAGTAAAAATGAGGGAGCCCATGACGAGCACGCCGACGAACGTCGACACGGCTTTTCTGGTCCCTTTTGCCTCAAAGAAGGATCTTGCCCCGCTTTTCGCTTTTTTGAACGCCTCTTTCAAATCTTATCTTCCCAAAACCGGTGATGCATGTTCCCGCGTCTCATATTGTAATATGAGACAGCCGGTCATATATATAATAATTGTAAATTAATATATCCCGGGAGCTTCCGGCGGTCCGGTGCTGTTCCCGTTCCTGTTCGGTACACAAGTACAAAAGATTATACTATAATCAGTTAAAGTCTGCAAAACACGCGGTCAGCCCGGAAGAGGCTCTTTCCGCCGGACTGCAGTATCTCTCAGTATGAGGAGGCCCGTCATGCGTTCAGCAATCGTTACCGGAGGAAGCGGTGAGATCGGTTCCGCGATCTGCAGAAAGCTCTGTGAGAACGGATACTCTGTCGCCGTCTGTTACAACACGGATAAGGCCGGTGCAGAGGAGCTGGTCCGCGTCCTCACATCGGAGGGATATACTGCCGAAGCGGTCGCCTGCGATGTCAGAGACGAGTGCCAGATCATATCCGCTGTGGAAAAAGCTGCGTCGATGGGCGAGCTTTCCGTCGCGGTGAACTGCGCCGGTATCTCACTTTTCGCCCAGATCCAGGACACTTCCAGTGACGCGCTGCAGGATATCTTCTCGGTGAACAGCATCGGGGCCTATCTTGTGTGCCGGGAAGCCGCGAAACACATGATCCCCCTGCATTCCGGAAGGATCGTCAGCGTCTCCTCCATGTGGGGAGTGAGCGGAGGCTCCTGCGAGTCCGCGTACTCGGCGTCCAAATCCGCTCTGTCCGGCATGACAAGGGCGTTGGCAAAGGAGCTCGGCCCTTCCGGGATCACCGTGAACTGCGTCGCCCCCGGACTGATAGATACTAAGATGAATTCCCGTCTCAGCAGTGCTGAAATCAGCGCGCTCATAGAGGACACTCCTGCCGGACGCATCGGCACTGCGGAAGACGTGGCTGACGCCGTGATGTTCTTCTGCGATTCCCCGTTCATCACCGGGCAGGTGCTCTGCGTGGACGGCGGCTTCACCCTCTGATCCATTCCATAGATTACAGTTCCGTAACGGATACTCATTGTTGCAACAGCCGGTATCTTTTTCTCCACCTTATTGTTGACTGACGGATCAGTCAGCTGATTGAAGATCATTATCTATTGATCGTTCGATGAAAGGGTACAGAAAATGAAAAAGATACTGGCACTTGTTTTGCTCGCCGTCCTCTGCGTCTCCCTCGTCTCCTGCGGCAGCAGGAAGGAAGCGACGGACGAATACGGCGGATACTACTACGATCCGTCCGGCAGCGATTACGATCAGCCCGCCGAAAGCGGATTCTACAACTCATACAATGAGTCAAAGAGCGACAGCGCGGAGTATCCCTCCGGGAACACCGGCACTCCTCTTGCGACCGGCCTCAAGCTCACATATTCCGCCTCGATAGATATTGAGACTCTCGAATACGACAAGAGCCTTCAGGCGATACTCGATTCCATACAGAAAGCCGGCGGCTTCGTCAGCTACCGCAACGAGGGAGGCGGGTACACCTCCGATTACGGCTCTTATATCCGCAAGTGGGTCAGGATGGAATGCCGCGTCCCCGCGGGCAGCTATCAGGAGTTCCTCGACGGATCTGCTGAATTCGGAAACGTCACCGGCCTCACGAGCTCCATGGAGGATATCACCTCGCAGTATGTCGACACCGAGGCCAGACTGAGCTCCCTCAACGCGCAGCGTGAGAGACTCACCGAGATGATGAACAAGGCGGATACCGTCGCGGATCTCATCCAGATCGAGGCTCAGCTCTCCGAGACGATATATCAGATTGAGAGCTATACCGCACGGAAGAACACTTTCGACAATCTCGTCGCCTACTCCACCGTGACCATCACACTGGAAGAGGTGTCAGTGGTCACTCATCAGGCCGAGACCTTCTGGGACCGCCTGCTCGCCACCATCGGCGACAGCCTGCGCGATTTCGCGGATTTCCTCGAGACGATGCTGCTCTCGGTCATCTACCTGCTCCCCTTCGCGGCCGTTATCGCGGTGCTCGCTGTCATCGTTGTAAAGACAGTAAAGAAGAAAAAGGCAAAGAAAAACGCGGCAAAAACTGCTGAGGCCGCCGATATGACTCTTCCCAAAGAGGTAAACTGATCTTATCATTAAACATGATGATCGGGCTGCCGTGTCCGGCAGCCCGGTCCTTTTCTTTCTGACAGCAACGGAGGCCGCTATGATCAACGATCTGATAACCGAAAAACTGTTCTCACTGCAGGACAGGGAATACCGCGACTTCCAGTCGAAGCTGTTTCCCACCGTGCCGTATGAGTGCTTCATTGGCGTGAGGACTCCCGATCTCAGAACCCTTGCAAAGCAGCTTGCAAAGGAACAGGATATATACATGTTCCTGGATGAACTTCCCCACAGATACTTCGACGAGGACCAGCTGCATGTATTCATAGTTTCCGGGATAAAGGACTTCGGAGAATGCATGCGCCGCACGGAGCAGTTCCTTCCTTTCATTGACAACTGGGCTACCTGCGATCAGTTCTCCCCCTCCGTGTTCGCGAAACACAGGGAAGAACTGCTTTCCTATATCGGGGAATGGCTGGCCTCCGGCCGCACCTATACGATCCGGTTCGGGATAGTCAATCTGATGCGCCATTTTCTTGACGGTTCCTTCGACCCGGCGCACCTGGAGAAGGTGCGCCTGACCGCCAACGGGAATGACGAGTACTATGTCAGGATGGCAGCCGCGTGGTATTACGCCACCGCTCTCGCAAAGTAGTATGAGACGACTCTTTCCTTCCTGAGTACGGCAGAGCTGGACAGCTGGACAAGAAACAAATCCGTCCAAAAG
>JAFYZG010000074.1 GCA_017548825.1 Oscillospiraceae bacterium | reverse complement strand
GAACCACATTTGTTTGACCGCCTGTAATATAATTGCTTTGGAATGATCAACAGATTTGATATTACAGGAAACAGGTCCCGAGTTCAAGTTGGACGGGACCCTGCCGATACGGAGGAATATCCTTGAAGACCAAAGTCAGGAATGCGACATACGATGAAGTAATGGCGCTGCCGAGACAGCCGCACGAGCTGCCTCAGAAGCCCGGGATGCTGTTCAGGACTCTCATGAGAGTTCTCGGGGCTCCGGACCTTAAGCAGACGGATTTCTCATTTACCGAGAAGGAGATGGAACGCGCCGGCGGCGGTCCGTGGCTCATCCTCATGAACCATTCCGCCTTTATCGATCTTGAGATAGCCGCAAGGATACTGTATCCGCGTCCCTACTGTATCATCTGTACTTCGGACGGCTTTGTCGGGAAAGACTGGCTGATGCGGAAACTGGGATGCATCCCGACGCAGAAATTCGTCAGTGACATAACTCTTATACGGGACATGCAGTATACCGTCGACGAACTCAAGACCAGCATACTGATGTACCCGGAGGCAAGCTATTCATTTGACGGGACCGCGACGCCGCTGCCCAGGGGACTGGGCGTTCTCGTGAAGAGACTCGGCGTTCCCGTGGTCATGATAAAGACCGAGGGAGCCTTCGCGAGGGATCCCCTCTACAACTGTCTGCAGAAGAGAAAGGTAAAAGTCTCCGCCGAGGTCAGCTGCCTGCTGGACAAAGATCAGATATCCGCGCTCGGACGAAAAGAGATAGAATCCGTGCTGGATGAAGCTTTCACGTTCGACAATTTTGCCTGGCAGAGAGACAACAGGGTCTCCATAGACGAGCCTTTCCGCGCTGACGGACTGGAGCGGATCATGTTCAAATGCCCTCACTGCGGCACCGAAGGAGAGACAAAAGGAGAAGGCACGGCGCTCAGATGCGCGCACTGCGGCAAGGAGTGGTCCATGGATGAGTTCGGACAGATGCACGCGCTGGAAGGAGAGACAGAGTTTCCGCATGTTCCGGACTGGTACGCATGGGAGAGAGAGGAGGTCCGCAGATCGCTTCTGGACGGGACATATCTTCTTGACACGGACGTCAGCATCGGAATGATGGTGGACCATAAGTACATCTATATGGTCGGAGACGGCCATCTCGTACACGATGTGAACGGCTTCAGGCTCACAGGGTGTGACGGGAAGCTCGACTACGAACAGAAGCCGCTTGAATCGTACAGTTTATATTCGGACTATTTCTGGTATGAGATCGGCGACGTGATATGTATCGGAAACAAAGACTGCCTCTACTATTGCTTCCCGAAGAAGGAAGGAGTGGTGGCCAAGACAAGGATCGCGGCAGAGGAGCTGTACAAGATCTGTGACCCGAAGAACCGCCGATAAATAAGGAAACGAAAAGAGAGGAGAGCCAAATGCTCTCCTCTCTTTATGGTTATTAGAATTATTCGTTTGCCCAGAGTCCGTGGAGGTTGCAGTATGCAACGCAGGTGACGACCTCGTCTTCCGGCAGGACGGCGAATCTCACTACGGGATCGCTGCCGGGTACGAGAAGCTTGCGCTGATTGCCGCTCGTGGTCTGGAGGGCGACCCACTTGATGTAGTGCTCTTCCAGCATGGGATGGGCGACAGAACCGACGGTAACGGTGACGACGTCACCTTCCCTTGAGACTACGGGGACATGCTTTTCAACGGCGGCGTCGGTGGTACCGGGAACGATCTCTTCCATCGGTTTTCCGCAGCACATAACGTCACAGCCGGGATGCTCTGCATAGGCAATGATGTTTCCGCACATCGGGCATCTGTAGAATTTCATGTACTTCTCCTTTTTCAACTGTACTGTGCGATAAGGGAAAGAAGCTCTGCTTTTTCCCTGTATCCGGATACACGGGCTATCTCTTGGCCTCCCTTGAAGAAAACGAGAGTCGGAATGAACTGTATGCCGTATCTGACGGCAAGTTCTCTCTCCTCATCCACGTTGACTTTGCCGAGGGAAAGATCGGTCTCGCTTACGATCTCCTCGAGGATAGGGGCGATCATCTTGCAGGGACCGCACCATGTGGCCCAGAAATCGACCACGGTGAGTTCTGGAGAGCTTACAGCGCTCTCAAAGTTTTGAACAGTAAGGACCTTTTCCATTGTTGCTACCTTTGCCGGCCAGCTTTAGCCGACGACTTCGAAATAAGCCTGTGCATGAGCGCAGACGGGGCATACCTGAGGAGCTTCGGTGCCGACATGGATGTGCCCGCAGTTGCGGCATTTCCAGATGACGACTCCGTCTTTCTTGAAGACTTTTCCGTCCTCGAGATCCTTCAGGAGCGCGAGATAACGCTTCTCATGCTCTTTCTCTATTGCACCGACGCCTGCAAAACGGGCGGCGATGTCATCGAATCCCTCTTCCTTTGCTTCGTTGGCGAAACGGACATACATATCTGTCCATTCCTCGTTCTCGCCTGCGGCTGCAGCCTTGAGGTTCTCAGCTGTCGTGCCGATGCCGCCGAGATACTTGAACCAGAGTTCCGCGTGCTCTTTTTCGTTTGCTGCTGTCTCGGTGAATATGGCAGAGATCTGTTCATATCCTTCCTTCTTTGCCTTGGATGCAAAGTAGGTGTACTTGTTTCTGGCCTGGCTCTCTCCTGCAAATGCTGCCTGGAGGTTCTTCTCGGTCTTGCTTCCCTTGAGTTCCATTCGTATTCTCCTTTTTAAAATATGATAGGCTCACGCCCTGTTAACGGTGTTACATCATTCAGGACACAGAAGGCCGGCTGTGGTCAGCTGATCATCTGTATCTTCTGTCCTGCCGTATGTTGAACGGATATGATCGCCATGATCTGTTACTTTAAAACAGTGATCATTCTCCATACTGATGATAACCTATTCTGCTATAATATTCAATGAGACAGGGCGTGCGCAGCGTACGTCTGTCAAGAAGAGAATGACCGCCAGGAGAATGCCATGCCAGAGTACAACGGAATCGAACCATCATGTCCCTTTGATGCTTCGGAATACACTTCAAAGACAGTGCCCGGAACAGCCGCGGGAAGAGTGGATGTGAGGAAGATCCTTGCGGAAGCGGACGTGCTTTATGCAAAGAACGACCCTGCCGGAGCTGCGAAGATGCTGGAGGAACAGCTCGCAGCAGCGGAACAGCTGAATGACCGGGAAGGGAAACTCGGCATACTCAACGAACTTCTGGGCTGTTACAGAAAGACCGGAGATGCGGAAGCCGGACTCAGGACCGCAGAAGACAGCACGAGACTCGTCAGCGAGCTCGGGATGGAAGGAACGGTGACGGCCGGAACTGTTTTCCTCAATGCCGCCACCACCATGAGGGAATTCGGCAGGGCAGAAGACGCGGTGAGACTGTACGACACGGCGGCGAGAGCCTATTCTGCAAATCTGGATCCCGGCGATTACAGATTCGCCGGACTGTATAACAATTATGCGGCATGTATGGAAGCCTGCGGAGACTTCGGATCTGCGGAGGATTATTATAAACGCGCGCTCGCTGTGATAAGCAGACTCAGGGGCTGTGAGCTGGAAGAGGCGGTGACATGCGTCAACCTGGCCTGTATGTACGGAGATCTGGACAGCGAGGACGGGAGGATAGAGGAATACCTGATGAGAGCCAAAAGGCTCTTTGACAGGGAGGATGTTCCCAGAGACGGATACTACGCTTTCAATGCAACGAAATGCGTCGACGCTTTCTCTCATTTCGGATTCTTCAGGGACGCGAAGGAACTGAGACTCAGGGCAGAGGAGATATATGGAGTACTACAGAAAAGCTAAGATGCTGTTCCTTTCAAAGGGAAGGAGCGCGATAACGGAGTTCTTCCCGTATGCCGACGACCGTCTGGCCGCAGGACTGGTGGGACAGGGCAGCGAATGCTTCGGATATGACGACGGGATCTCCGCCGATCATGATTTCGTCCCGGGATTCTGCATATGGCTCAGCGACGAAGACTATGCGCGGTACGGCAGCACGCTTCAGGACGTATACGATTCTCTGATCAGGGAAGAATATCCCGATTCCGTCAACATGAAGACCAGCGCAGGTGCGATCAGGCGCAGAGGCGTGTTCACGGTGGACGGGTTCTATGAGAGTCTCATTGGATGTCCGGGGGTGCCGCAGAACAATATGGTCTATATGGCCATACCGCAGTATGCGCTTGCCGAAGCCACCAACGGATGGGTCTTCGAGGATGAGAGCGGAGAGTTCAGTGCGATCAGAAGAGAACTGCTCAAGGGCTATCCGGAAGACGTGAGAAAAGCAAAGCTTGCTTCCTCGCTTCTGCTGATGGCACAGAGCGGTCAGTACAATTTTCAGCGGTGCGTGAATCACGGAGAGGAATCCGCGGCAGTGCTGGCGCTCTCAACATTCGTCAGAGAGAGCATAAAGGCCGCGTTCCTGCTGGAACACAGTTACGCCCCATATTACAAGTGGGCTTTCCGCAAACTCAGGGAACTGCCCGGCATGAACATGCTGGACGCATCTCTCGAGTACATCCTTCTCGGAAGCAACGAGGGGAGAGGAGTTGCGCAGAAGATCAGGGCAGTGGAGAGAGTGGCGTCATATTTCACATCCAGACTGAGAGATGAAGGACTGTCATCTTCCGGCAGCGATTATCTGGAACCTCATGCTTACGAGGTCAGGGAAAAGATCGCAGACGGTTCGATCAGAAACACATCGATATTCTCGGAATGATACAGCAAAAAAGCACGGCAGATGCCGTGCTTTTTTTGTATACGGAAGTTATGCTAGCCGCCGATAAGATCGCTGAGTTTCTTCCCGAAGAAATAATCGCGGGTGATCCTGTCGTATTCAGCCCACAGAGGAAGAGATCTGCATTCCGCCGCTCTGGGGCAGGGCTCCGATCCTGCCGCAAGGCATGCCACCGGTGCCAGAGGGCCTTCTGTCAGTTCCAGGATCTCGCCGACACTGTATTCATCGGGTTTCCTGCAGAGCCTGTATCCGCCTCCTTTGCCGCTGGCCCCGGAAATTAGTCCGCCTTTTACGAGGTCCTTGACGATTATCTCGAGATACTTTTTGGATATGCCTTCTCTGGAAGCTATGTCCTTGAGCGGGATATAACTGCCGTTATCGAATTCCGCAAGATCGGACATTACTCTTACTGCGTATCTGCCCCTGGTGGATATCATTGCCTTTTTTCCTCCGTGCTTTGCTTTTGCCTATTATACCGCAGGGTAAATAGGTGATTCAAGTCTATTTACCTATTGACATAGTAGGTTAATAGCGGATATCATTTACCATAGAGAAAACGATAAGTTAAGGAGAGCCAACAACGTGATTTATGCTGACAATGCCGCAACGACAAAGATGAGCGAAGCAGCCATCAGGGAACTTGTAGCAGTTAATGAAAACACCTATGGGAATCCTTCCACGCTCTACAGCATAGGACAGAGCGCAAAGGAGGTCCTGGAGAAAGCCAGGGAGAAGGTCGCCGCAGTCATCGGAGCGGAACCGAATGAGATCTATTTCACTTCCGGCGGGAGCGAAGCGGACAATCAGGCGATCATCTCCGCCGCGGAGAACGGCAGAAAAAGCGGAAAGATGCATATAGTATCCACTGCTTTCGAACACCATGCGGTGCTGAACACTCTGGAGAAACTGAGGAAGGAAGGATTCGATATCACTCTTCTCGATGTGCATGAGAACGGGATAGTGATACCTTCCGAAGTCGAGGATGCGATTAGGGACGACACCTGTCTTGTCACTGTCATGTTTGCCAATAACGAGATAGGTACCATACAGCCGATAGGAGAGATCGGCGAGATCTGCAGGAGAGAAGGAGTTCCTTTTCACACGGACGCGGTCCAGGCTATGGGACATATCGCGATCGATGTGAACGATCTCAAGGTTGATATGCTGTCCGCGTCGGCACACAAGTTCCACGGCCCGAAGGGAGTCGGATTCCTCTATGCCAGAAAAGGAACAAGGCTCACGAACCTCATAGAAGGCGGCGAGCAGGAAAGAGGAAAGAGAGCAGGAACGGAGAACGTACCCGGAATAGCAGCCATGGCGGTAGCTCTCGAAGAAGCCGCAGGCAATATGCGGGAGTATGCAGACCGCCTGACGCCGATAAGAGACAGGATCATAGACGGACTGAGCAGGATCCCTCATTCAGCGCTGAACGGCGACGCAGGAAGAAGACTTCCGGGCAACATCAATTACTGTTTTGAAGGAATCGAAGGGGAATCGCTTCTCCTGCTGCTGGATGACAGGGGGATACAGGCTTCTTCCGGAAGCGCGTGTACATCCGGGTCGCTGGATCCCAGCCATGTGCTTCTGGCTATCTGTAGGGTCCATGATGTGGCGCACGGTTCACTGAGGCTGAGCATCGGGGAGGACATCACGGAAGAGGATGCGGACTATATCGTGAGCTCGGTGTCCGAAGTCGTCGAATATCTGAGAAGCTTCTCTCCGGTATGGAGAGACCTGATGAGCGGCAAATCGCAGTTTATTCTTTGAAAAAAGGAGATAATAAAATGGCACTCTACAGTGAAAAGGTGATGGATCATTTCAGGAATCCCCGCAACGTCGGTGTGATTGAGGATGCCAACGGCATCGGAGAAGTCGGCAATGCGAAATGCGGCGACATCATGAAGATGTATCTGAAGATAGAAGATGATATCATTAAGGACGTAAAGTTCGAGACGTTCGGATGCGGCAGCGCTATCGCTTCCAGTTCAATGGCGACCGAACTTATCAAAGGCAAACCGGTCGCCGATGCGATGAAACTGACGAACAAGGCTGTCACAGAGGCTCTTGACGGGCTGCCGGCATACAAGCTGCACTGTTCGGTCCTGGCGGAAGAGGCCATACAGTCGGCACTGAACGATTATTACAGCAGAAAAGAAGCAGAAGGTCAGAAATGACCGTGAGAAGACAGGAAGGTTAAAAATGTCAAAGATATACAAAGGAGCTCTTGAGCTTATCGGGAACACTCCGCTGGTCGAAGTGGTCAATATCGAGAAAGAACTGGGACTGGGTGCGACCGTCCTCGTGAAACTGGAATATCTGAACCCTGCGGGAAGCGTCAAGGACAGGATCGCAAAGGCGATGATAGAAGATGCGGAAGCTAAGGGCATACTCAAACCCGGTTCCGTCATCATCGAGCCGACCAGCGGCAATACCGGCATCGGCCTTGCTGCGATAGCAGCGTACAAGGGCTACAGGATGATCCTGACGATGCCTGAGACCATGAGCGTCGAGAGAAGGAACATCCTCAAGTCCTACGGCGCGGAGATCGTGCTCACAGAAGGTTCCAAGGGGATGAGCGGCGCTATCGCCAAAGCTGACGAACTGGCAAAGGAGATCCCGGACAGCTTTATTCCCGGACAGTTCGTGAATCCCGCGAACCCGGCTGTCCACAAGGCGACTACCGGACCTGAGATCTGGAACGACACCGACGGAAAAGTCGATATATTCATAGCCGGTGTCGGCACCGGAGGCACCATCACCGGTATCGGCGAGTATCTCAAGGAAAAGAATCCCGAGGTCAGGGTGGTGGCGCTTGAGCCGGACGATTCTCCCGTTCTCTCCGAAGGCAGGTCGGGAAGCCACAAGATCCAGGGGATCGGCGCAGGATTCGTCCCTGAAGTGCTCAATACGGCGGTATACGATGAAGTGTTCCGCGCAAAGAGCGACGACGCGTTCCGGGCCGCGAAGCTGCTGGCCAGAAAAGAAGGGATCTCAGTGGGCATTTCGTCCGGAGCTGCTCTGCACGCCGCGATAGAACTGGCGAAAAGACCGGAGAATGCCGGGAAGACCATAGTGGCGCTGCTTCCCGACAGCGGAGACAGATACTATTCGACACCTCTGTTTTCCGAAGAATGATCTGAAGAACATAAAAAACGGCTGTTCGGGTATCCGGGCAGCCGTTTGCGTATGATTTGCGTTATTCGGATGTGTTCTGAGATCCGTCTTCGGTGACGCTGAGCAGATACCAGAAACTGTCTCTCTGGATCACCTCATACACATAGGTCATCTCGTCCGGGCTTCCGTCTCTCTTGAGCACCACGTACAGATCTATGCCTCTGTCGGCGGTGGTCCCCAGTTTGTCCAGCGCGTCACTGTAGACATCCGGATCCCATTCGATTGTGTGATGGATCTTCCATTCGGTGACGCCTTTGTAGCAGTCTTCCGCATAAAGATCGTCCAGAGTCATGACGATGTCGGAATTGGTCTTGTAAATGCCGGAATAGTAGCCGAGAAGATTTGGCTCAACACAGGACAGGGCAACGACAGGCTTTCCGGCTGTAAGAGACGATACATAGTCGTCCACTAGAGGCTCGTAATAGTAATACACTGGCTCAAGCCTCATAAGTTCAGCTGAGCGGCCTCCGAAGGAGAACGTATTGACGCAGTAGATACCGATGCCGGATATGATCGCTGCGGCGCAGGCCAGATATGCGATGATCCCGATGATCCGGAGAGCCTTTTTCATCTCTATTCCCCCATGAGCCAGCTGATGCACTCATGCATCCGGTCCTCATACCCATCGAAGTGAGTTCCCGACGTGTAGCGGAACGATGCTTCAAAGCGGTCTGATTCACCGTTTAGATGTTCGGTGATCTTTCTCATAATCTGTCCGGTATGCTGCATCATGGCGTTTCTTGTCTTTTCTTCTCTGTTGCCCAGG
>JAFYZG010000073.1 GCA_017548825.1 Oscillospiraceae bacterium | reverse complement strand
TGTTGATAATTAATTATACCGCCTGCAGGCTGCTGTGTGAATTTGTATAAGAGGCAGACGCAAAAGTAATCTCACTGTCGGAAGATGGCAGTCAAAGGTATATAATATACAAAACAAAAGATCAGGAGAGATTATTATGGATAAATTCAAAGACCTGCCATATCAGAGACCGGATCTGGCCATGGTAAGGAAGGAATACGCCGCGCTGCTGAAGAAGTTCAGGAATGCCACAACCTTTGAGGAAGCGGACGCCGCGTTCCTCGGATTTATGAAGCTCGCCGAGAATGTGGTGACGGTAAACACCATCGCAAGCATCCGCAACACCATGGACATGTCGGATGAATTCTACGACAGGGAGATCAAATTCTTCAACAGTGAGATGCCGAAGCTCATGCTGCTGCTCAAGAAGGCGGTAAAGGCCCTGCTGGGAAGCCCCTACCGCGCTCAGCTGCAGGAGAAGTACGGCGAGAAGCTGTTCCGCGACGCGGAAGTGCAGATCAAGCTGCTGAACTGGAACGTCATACTGCCGACCATACGCGAAAGCAATCTCGGCACCGAGTATTCAAAGACCGCAGCCTCATGTTCCGTGGACTTCATGGGAGAGAAATGCAACTTCTACGGACTGCTGCGGCATATGCAGTCCACCGACCGCGAAGAGAGGAAGGCTGCGTTCGAGGAGTGGGCAAAGCTCTATGAGAGCATCTCCGGAAAGCTGGACGAGCAGTATTCTAAGCTGGTCAGCCTGAGAAAGACCATCGCAAAGAGACTGGGATTCAACAGTTACGTGGATTACAATTTCCTCTCAAACGGACACTACGATTACGACGCAAAGAGAGTGGCGGAGTTCCGGGAGGCTGTGCGGCAGTACATCACGCCGCTGTGCGAGAAACTGTACAGCGAACAGGCGCAGAGGCTGGGACTGGAGAAGCTCGAATTCTACGATGAGGATCTGTGCTTCCCGGACGGGAACGCGGTCCCTGTCGGAACGCCTGAGGAGCTGACCGAGAAAGCCAGGCAGATGTACGAGGAGATGTCGGTTCAGACCGGCGAATTCTTCAACTTTATGACGGAGCACGAACTGTTCGACTTCGTCACGAGACCGAACAAGCACATGGGCGGGAACATGACATTCCTGCCTGACTACAAGGCTCCTTTCATATTCTCGAACTTCAACGGGACTTCCGCTGACATAGATGTGCTGACGCACGAAGCAGGACACGCTTTCGAGGGATACTATGCGTCACGCAATCTGCCGATCCAGATGCTGATAAGTTCCACCAGCGAGGTCAATGAGATCCACTCCATGTCGATGGAGTTCTTCGCCTACCCGTATATGGAGAGGTTCTTCGGGAACAAAGCGGACAGATACCGCTACGCCCATTTCACCGACTCGCTGAAGGGGATACCTTATCTCGTCAGTGTTGACGAGTTCCAGCACCGGGTGTTCGAGGAGGAGATCGGCGATCCTGCTGGCTGGAGACGGATCTGGCACGAGACAGAACAGAAATACATGCCCTGGAGAAGTTACGACGGGAACAGGTTCCTGGAGGGCGGCGGGTTCTGGATGCAGAAACAGCACATATTCCTTTATCCGTTCTATTATGTCGACTACGCCATGGCGCAGATGGATGCATTAGCCCTCTACCGCAAAATGACAGAGGGAGAAGATGCCTGGGGAAGCTACCTCAAGCTCTGCGGCATGGGAGGAAGGTACGGATATTTCGAGACTCTGGAGCGCGCCGGTCTTCCGCTGCCTCTGGATCCCGGGACGGTGAGAGAGACTGCGGAGTTCGTAGAGAGGCACGCCGAAGTCCTCAAAGCGGGCATATGAGTGGATCAGGATCTTAAAATGCAGGGATCTGCAACGGAAAAAAGAGGGAGAAGGGAGACCTTCTCCCCCTTTAAAATGTCCGGCCGGATACCGGCCTGATATAATGGATACAGAAAGAAAGCCGAAGAGCGACGGACATTATCGCGGACACTCACTGCCTTCTTATGTATGAGGACAAAGAAAATGACGAACGAGAGATTCCTGGAACTGGTAAAAGAGAGTTTTGAAGCTCTGGAGAACAACTGCGTGACGCTTTCCGGTGAGGACGTGACACTGCAGGTGCTGGAAGCGCCGCTGACCGGGTTCGCCGCAGCGGACGATCCGCTTTTCGAACAGTACCGTGATCCGGAGGTGATCGGACCGGAGTTCAGGACGCCTGCCGGATTCCTGCCGGAAGCTAAAAGCGTTGTCGGTTTCTTCTTCCCGTTCACGGAAGAGGTAAGAAGAAGAGTGAGGATGGAGACGGGGCTTGCGTCTCCTACCTGGAAAGCGGCATACGGCACAAATTCCAGCATCGTAGACACGTTCCTGGACGATCTGGTCTACCGCCTTGAAGAAGAGGGCGTCAGGGTAGTACAGCCCAACAGAGCAGCGGACTTCGAGAGGAAGACCGTACCGACGGCGGACGGGGAGGACGTACACTTCTCGGTCTCCTGGTCAAACCGCCACGCGATGTACGCGGCAGGACTGGGCACTTTCGGGACGCACCGCCATATAATCACCGAAAAAGGCTGCTGCGGTACGACGGCGTCCTTCATCACGGATGCAGACCTGGCTCCGACAAAGAGAGAATACACAGGTATATATGAATGGTGTATCCACTGCGGAGAGTGTTCAGACCGCTGTCCCGTAGAGGCTATACCGAAGGATGGGCTGAGGAACCTTAGGAAATGCTCGGCCCACGGAGGGGCGCTGCGTGAGCAGTTCGGAGGTTTTTGCGGCAAGTGTCTTACGGCGGTCCCGTGCGAGGACAGAGCGCCGGCGAGACCGGAATAATGAACAGAACAAACAGAAGCGGGGGCATTCAGCTCCCGCTTCTTTGATCATGCAATCGGATCTATAAAGATCACTCGGTGTAAACGATCTCTCCGGTCTCCTTGTCGCGGCGATAGTGTTTCAGGAAGTTGTATGCGATATCGCCGTAGCCCGGCCAGAGCGAGTGCATCAGGTATTCCGTGACGTTCAGTCCGATCATCGGAACGCCTTTTTCATTCTTCATGAGCCATTCGG
The DNA here is from genome assembly GCA_017548825.1 of Oscillospiraceae bacterium. Taxonomy (GTDB): domain Bacteria; phylum Bacillota; class Clostridia; order Oscillospirales; family Ruminococcaceae; genus RUG11783. Next base: position 273 of record JAFYZG010000073.1, on the reverse strand, counting down.
CGTTGCGCCATTCACCGTTGACCGTCGTGATGTTGAGGGAATCGAAGGGACGACCGATGACGGGATACTTGACGTAGTCGAACTCCTCAACGGGGTCGATCTCATTGAACTTGCAGTAGGTCTGCAAGAAGTCGCGGCCGCCTTCATTGAGGTGGTTGTTCTCGGAATCCCAGGCTGCGAAGTCGTAGGTGGAGGAGATGAGCATCGCCGGAAGGTCTATGTTCTTATAGAGCTCTTCGGCTGTATCCGGCAGGTCACGCAGAGGCATGGCCA
>JAFYZG010000072.1 GCA_017548825.1 Oscillospiraceae bacterium | reverse complement strand
GGTCACAGCGAATGCGATGCGATCATAATGGATGACGCCAAAGTGAGCGCCAGCCCCGACCTCGATGCGAATAACGTCGAAGCGGCCTTGATACATGAGGCTGCTATCGGAAAGATCGCAGGGGAACAGATCATCAAACTGATGACTCTTGGCCTCACCGAATCGGAAGCGGAGGAGCAGATCATAGCCGGTTTCCTCAAGTGAAAAGGCTGCACGGCGAGATGCCGCGGAGCATTTGACACTTGATGTTCAATTGGATATAATTACGGGGCGTTTGGGCCTATAGCTCAGTTGGGAGAGCGTTCGGTTCGCATCCGAGAGGTCGAGGGTTCGAGTCCCTTTAGGTCCACCAGTGATGATCCCCGCCGATATACCGGCGGGGATTCTGCTATCTGAGGTGTGTGATGGATATTATCGAAGAACTGATGCAGGATGCGGTAGACTGCGGATTCTCCCATGTAGGGAAACTGGACGTCTCTACGATCGTGCTGCGCAAAGCGGCAAGAGACTCCTGCGCTGAGAACAAATGCGGCAGATACGGCACGAACTGGTCATGCCCTCCAGGATGCGGGACCCTTGAAGAGTGCGAGCAGATGATCAGAAAGTACAAAAGAGGGATACTTGTGCAGACCACGGGTGACATAGACGTATTTGACTACGACACGTATCTGGAAGTCGGACGGCAGCATAACGGCAAGTTCGCTGAGTATGCGAAGATCGTAAAGAAGAAAGCGCCCGGAGCACTGCTGGCCGGAGCCGCTTCCTGCTCCAATTGCGAGTCGTGCACTTATCCTGACGCTCCCTGCAGGTTCCCGGAGCTGCTTTCATATCCCATGGAAGGGCTCGGGATGATAGTCAGCCAGGTGTGCAGAGATAACGGGATGAAATATCATTATGGAGAAGGGACGATCACCTATATCGCCTGTGTCATGATCGATTGAACTGATCCGAATGCAGAAAGGGCTGCGCTCTCATTGAGAGTGCAGCCCTGAGTTATTGGCAGGCAGTATCAGGATCTCTTTTTGAGTCTGATCATATTAAAGGACAGTTTTTTTGCATGGACGTCGATGATTCCGCCGTCCATCCTGGTCTCACTGTTGACCACGGGATGGATCTGCTCGTTCCCGAAGGAGTTGCTAGCGTAGTCATCGTAGCAGTACATCTCCTGATGCTCCACGAGATCGTAGCCTTCGAATCCCCTGACATCCAGTCTGACATCCATATCCTCCTCCCAGTTCCTGTTGATGAAGAATATGGCTGCTTCGCCCTTTTCCTCGTCGAGAGAAGCGGAGGCATCGATGTACGGGATGTCGTAGTAGTCATCTGCCGCATGGAAATTGTCGATGTCGAAGCCCTTCGCCGAGAACGTTGGTGTATCTATGGCGGGGAGTATGGATTCTCCGGTGCCGTAGTGCCTCAGCTGGTAGAAGGGATAATAGGTAGCTCCGTTCCAGGTATGCTGACTGTCGAAAGCGATCGCGCTGCGTATGCCGCCGGTCATGCATCCGATCTTGACTCTGTCCGCGTGGCGCATGAGCATGACCAGCACCGAAGCCTGACCGAGAGCATCCATCATCGCGTATTTTCTTGTAAACGAGCGGTCAGAAGGATTTCTGGGATCGAAACTGTTGAACGGACGGCGCCTGTCATCCTTGAACTCGGCATAAGAGTGAAGAGGCAGGTAACCGTTCCGGCCGTGATCGACCCGTTCCTGTGCGTTGAACGATATGCCGTACTCATCGAAGGATATCATCATCTTGCCGGGATGACGGTATTTGCTCTGGACGTAGTCGCAGATGCCGATCTCGGTGTTCAGGAATTTCTCATACAGTGTAGCTCCGTTGAGGAATGCCGCATAGTCACCCTCAGGCGCCCAGTGGTAGTAATGGATCGAAAGGTAATCCATAAGCGGGTAGCACTCTTCCAGCGCGATCCTTTCCCAATCGGGATAACGAGTCAGAAGGGGAGAGGAGGATCCGCAGACACCTATTTTGAGGTCAGGATCCATGTATTTCAGGACTTTTGCGATCTCATACGCCTTTATTCCGTATGCCTTGGGATCTTTCTCGAAGGAGTTGATCTGCCACGGACCGTCCATCTCGTTTCCCAGATACCAGGTCCTGACATTGTACGGTTCGGCGTGGCCGTTCTGTTTCCTCAGGTCAGACCAGTAGGTCCCGCCTTCGAAATTAGTGTACTCCACGCAGCTGACGGCGCTGTTGATGTCTCCCGTCCCCAGGTTAAGAGTATAAAGAGTCTCTGCACCGGATTTGGCTGCCCACTGGAGGTATTCATCGTGCCCGAATTCGTTTGGCTCAAACTGTTTCCACGCAAGGTCAAGGTGTCCTTTCCGGTTCTCTCTGGGACCTATGGAATCTTTCCAGTCCCACCCTGACATGAAGTTGCCTCCCGGGAGCCGCACTGCAGGAAGATCGAACTTTTTTATCGCATCCAGGATATCTGTCCTGAAGCCCTGCTCGTCGGCGCTGGGATGATTGGGGCTGTATATGCCTCCGTAGACCCAGTTTCCGATAGGCTCAAGGAATGCGCTGAAGAGTTTGCTCTCTATCCTGCCGATCTTATAGGCAGGATCGACAGTTACTTTTGCTTTTTTGCTCATGGTTGTTCTCCTGATGATCAGCTGAAAAAAGGTTTCTTATATCTCAATTGTACTTTGATATTGGGAGAATTGATATCGGATTAAAACTACGGTTATTAAATATCGTGAAACCTCACAACAAAAGAAGAAGTTTTTTGTGTTTTCGACTACTGCAAACCGTTGTTGACACTCAAAAACGTTTTATGTATAATTACGTGGCAACAGCGAGAAGCCGCTGTTCAAAAAGTAAATATGCGGGTATGGCGGAATTGGCAGACGCGCTAGATTCAGGTTCTAGTGGGGGCAACTTCGTGGAGGTTCAAGTCCTCTTACCCGCACCAAGAAAGCCATCGATTCCTAAAAGAACTGATGGCTTTTGCTTTTATTGATCAGGAGATCTGCATGGAAAAGATGACAGACGGACATATCCATATCGAACGAGGTCCGTATACGATTGAGTGGATCAGGAGATTCGTCGATAAAGCGGTGGAGATGCAGCTGGATGAGATACGGCTTCTGGAACACAGCCACAGGTTCGACGAGTTCATTCCCATGTATGATTCCGTGCGCGCATACAGTGAATATGTGGATGCCTGGTTCCTCAGGCAGCTGAAAGGGATAAAACTGGAGGAATACCTTGATCTCATCAGGAGAGTCAGAGAGGAAGATTTCCCGGTCGATATCAGATTCGGTCTGGAGATCTGTTATTTTGAGGAATATGAAGATCTCATCCGTGATCTGACAGAGAACAGGGGATTCGATTTCCTTCTGGGCAGTATCCACTTTGTGGACGGGTTCGCCTTTGATCACAAAGCTGAGCATTGGGAAGGCGTGGATGTGGACAGAGTCTATGAAAGATACTTCGACTCTTCTGTTTCGCTCGCAAAAAGCAACCTGTTTGACGGGATAGGTCATCCGGATGCGATAAAGCTTTTCGGGCACAGACCGTCGTATCCGCTCACAGACTGTTATGAGAGACTGGCCGTAGCACTTGCGGAGAATGATATGTACGCTGATCAGAACAGCGGTGTATTCAGAAGGTGCTCCGATACGGCACCGCTAGGTATGGACAGTGAACTTATCAGGATGCTTAAGAAACACGGAGTGCAGATCATAACGTCCTCCGATGCGCACTGCCCGGAAGATGTCGGATATATGATCAGAGAACTGAGCGAAATGGTCATGGAAGCCTGAGTGGAGACTGAAATCAAAAGACTCTTTG
>JAFYZG010000071.1 GCA_017548825.1 Oscillospiraceae bacterium | reverse complement strand
TGCCGCGGTGGGCGTGGCAAGTCAGGTGCTGAACGTAGTCATCATAGCGTCGTTCATGATGTCCTCCGGAACCGCGATCATCGAGAATCAGCTTCTCGGCGCGGGAAAAAACAGGGAAGCCGGGAAGATCATGATGAACACATATGCGATCACGGCTGTTCTTGGACTGATAGTGAGCGTTCTGACGATGACATTTGCCAGAGAGATGATAGGCTTCATGGGCCTTTCGCCGGAACTCACACCTGACGGAACAGTATATCTCAGGATACTCGGGGCTTCCTGTCTGTTCCAGTTCATTTCATCCATGACGTCAACGCATTTCCGCTGTCACGGCAGCACCACCATTCCGATGGCAGTGGTGATCATCACCAACATCGTGAACCTTGTCGGATCCTGGCTGGTGGTCACTGGGAAGACACCTGTGGGTGGAGTGGAAGGCATCGCATACGTGAGACTGATCGCCGAGACTGTCGGCCTCGTGATTCTGCTCGCTGTGTTCATGAGACAGAAATGGGAACAGAGAGCTGTAGACCTCGTCAGGATAGACTGGAAGGCAGTGTTTGAGATATTCAAAGTCGGAGTCATGTGCAGCATGGAGGGAATATGCTATATGCTGGCGCAGATGGTCACGACGAGATTCGTGACAGGTTTCTCCACAGACGTTCTGTCTGCAAAGATCTATACCCAGACGATAAACAATTATCCGTACATAGCCGGAATCTGCATCGGGCAGGCTGCACAGATCATAGCAGGCCACTATATCGGAGCCAGGAAACTGGATGAGGCACAGGTGTTCATAAGGAAGGCGTTCTTCGCGGTGCTTACCTTCAATCTGGTGGGAGGGATCACATGCAGGCTGTTCTGTGATCAGCTCATGGGGATATTCACCGAATCGGAAGCCATCAAGGCGATCGCGAGACCGCTTTTCACCATAGACATCATCACGTGCATCGCGAGAAGCATGAACCACTCCTATGTTTTCGGACTCAGGGGAGCCGGATTCGTCTTCTGGCCGATGGTCATCGCCGCCGCCGGGATCTGGGTCCTGGACGTGGGCCTCGGGTATGTGTGCATCACGGCTCTCGGCATGGGAGTGGTGGGACTCTGGGTCGGACAGGCTGCGGACGAATGGTTCCGCGGGCTTCTCGGCGCATGGCAGTGGGAAAAGAAGTTCTGGCATAAGACTCTGCCTGATATAGACAGTATGGGCGAAGAATAACCTTTAGAAGGAGTTATACATGAATAAGGAATGGTCACTGGAAAGACTTTACAAGGGATATGACGATCCCAAATTCGCTGCCGATGAGGCTAAACTCGATTCACTTATCGCGGAGATGACTGAGTTTGCTAAGGACCTCAGCGGAGATCCCGTAACTGTTCTCAGAAAGAGCATCGAGCTCTCTCAGGAACTTGAGCTGGTCGCGATGGATCTGTACAGCTTTGCGTCTCTGCAGATGAGTACCAACACTTCCGATGTCGCGTCCGCAGCGGCGAGCGGCAGATTCGCGCAGAAGCTCTCCGCTCTTGCGGCTCCGAGGACCGCGCTGGTGAAATATATAGCCTCGATCGAGGATCTTGACGCGGTGATCCAGCAGGACGAGCTGCTCAGGGAACATGAGTTTTATCTGAACAATATTAAAGAAGAAGCCGCTCACACGCTGTCTCCGGAAGTGGAGCAGGTCATCAGCCTGTATGAGATAACCGGATCCGATGCGTGGAGCGATCTGCAGGGATTCCTCACTTCCACAGTGCCTGTGGAGTACAAAGGGGAGACCACGACCCTGTCAGATATCCGAAACAAGGCCTATGATCCGGATCCTGAGGTCCGCAGAACAGCGTATGAAGCTGAACTGAAGGCCTACGACAGGATAAAGGACGGCATAGCCTACTCGCTCAACTCCATAAAGCTTGAGGTGATCAATCACTGCAAGCTCCGCGGTTATGAGTCCCCGCTGGCTGAGACTCTGAATGACTCTCACATGAAGAAGGAGACACTGGATGCTCTTCTCGGCGCTATGGAGGAGTATCTGCCGAAGTTCTGGGAGTATATGAAGGCAAAGGCAAAGCTTCTCGGTCATGAGAACGGCCTGCCGTTCTACGATCTGTTTGCCCCGCTCGAAGGCAACGATGATGTCTACACTACCGAGGATGCAAAAGATTATCTGGTGAAGCTGTTCTCCGGATTCGACCGGGAAGAGACAGAGATGATCGCGAGAGCCTTCGATGAAGCCTGGATCGATTTCTATCCCCATGAGGGAAAGGTAGGAGGAGCCTTCTGCGCTCCGCTGACCTCGCTCAAGGAGAGCCGTGTGCTCACCAACTTCGGAGGGACGCTCGGAGATGTCATTACTCTTGCGCATGAACTTGGCCATGCTTTCCACAATCACTGCCTGAGAGACAACTCCGTGCTGAATCTGGATGTGTCAATGCCGGTCGCGGAGACGGCATCCACCTTCAATGAGGTGGTGGCCATGAATGCCGCGATCGCGGCGGAAAAAGATCCGAAAGCGCGCCGCGCTCTCATAGAAAGCCAGCTCATGGACGCGAACCAGATAATCTGCGACATCTATTCCAGATATCTGTTCGAGAAGTCGGTGTTCGACAACCGTGAGGACGGCTTCATGTTTGCGGACAGGCTCTGCGAACTGATGATAGACGCCCAGAAGAAGGCATACGGCGACGGCCTTGATCCGGAATTCCTGCATCCCTACATGTGGGCATGCAAGAGCCACTACTACAGCGGCGGTCTCAGTTATTACAACTGGCCTTATGCGTTCGGAGGGCTGTTTGCCAGAGGACTTTATGCAAAGTATCTTCATGACGGGGAGTCATTCGTACCGCTCTACAAAAAGCTCCTGAAAGCCACAGGAACCACGACAGTGGAAGGGGCCGCCCTGGTAGCCGGTATCGACCTTACAGACAAGGAGTTCTGGAGAGCCTCTCTGCAGATCCTCGCCGACGAGATAGATGAGTTCATCGAGCTCTGTAAAGAGTGACAAATACTGCTGTAAATGAAAAAAAGCCCGCTGTATGCGGGCTTTTCCTTTGAGTCTGTTTAAGCGACCGATCATCTTTCAAACAACCTGATCAGGCGTTCCTTGATCTTTCCCTGACTGCCGGAGTAGGGATGTTCTCTCAAAGAAAGGTTGAATCTGGAGGAACCTGAAAGCACTGTCTGCGGATGGCTGAATTCATTGAATCCCCACCTGCCGTGGTAGGCCCCCATACCGGAATGTCCCACACCGTTGAAGGGCACACCTTTGACCATCATATGGGTGCAGACTTCGTTTATGCAGCCTCCGCCGTACTGCAATTTCTGCATCGTCTTCCTTGCCCAGGATCTGTTCCGGGTAAAGATATACATAGCCAGGGGCTTCTCCCGTGAGCTGATCGTTTCAAGCAGTCCGCCGATATCGTCATCGTCGAAGGGAATGACGGGAAGGACCGGAGAAAACAGTTCTTTCTTAACTATCTCCTCATTGATTCCAACAGGGTAGATCACAGTCGGCTCAAATCTGAGAGTATCACTGTCTCCGTGGCCTCCGAAGACGATCCTGTCCGCATACGGTGCAAGCGTTTTTTCTGTCTTCTCGAAAGCACCGCTGTTGATCAGATGAGGATATTCCTCATTACTGAGAGGATCGCTGCCTATCTGAGACGTGAACGCCTCCTGAAGCAGCTCGATGAATTCATCTGCGACTTCACTTGCGACCGCGACCTGATTGATGTCGATGCAGATCTGGCCGCTGTTCAACAGTTTGAAGAATGCGACCTTGCGCGCTGCGTCCCTGAGGTCGGCGTCTTTTCTGATGATACACCAGTTTCCGTTCTCGCCTCCGAGCTCAAGTGCCACGGGGGTGAGATTCTCGGACGCTTTTGCCATCACGTGTTTGGCGACCTGAGGGGAACCTGTATAGAAGATCTTGTCGAATCTCTGATCCAGGCAAAGGTCGGC
>JAFYZG010000070.1 GCA_017548825.1 Oscillospiraceae bacterium | reverse complement strand
TCCCCGATGTAAGGAAATGTGCCGAGGCGCTGACCCGGGTGAAGGAGACCGTGCTTCCCGACCCCGTACTGGCCGAAAAGTATGAGAAGAGATATTCGGAATACAAACGCATATATCCGTCGGTAAAGGACCTGTTCAAGGAACTGAGACGCAGTTAATCATCCGGCATGTCGCCGGTCAAATAGAAAAGGAGAGCAAATAATGAGTAACATCCCGGAAGTCAAACTTGGAATCGTTGCGGTCAGCCGTGACTGTTTTCCTATTGGTCTTTCCATCGCCAGAAGGGAAGCCATCAAGAAGGCGTATAAGGGAGAACTGTATGAGTGCCCCGTTACCGTAGAGAACGAGCTGGATATGCTCAAAGCAGTCGAGGATGTCAACAATGCCGGATGCAATGCCCTCGTAGTATTCCTGGGCAACTTCGGACCCGAGACCCCTGAGACCCTTATCGCGCAGAAGTTCGACGGACCCTGCATGTTCGTCGCGGCGGCAGAGGGTGACGGAGACCTGATCAACGGCAGAGGAGACGCCTATTGCGGCATGCTCAACTGCTCATACAACCTCGGAATGAGGCACCTCAGAGGTTACATCCCGGAGTATCCTGTCGGAACATCCGATGATATCGCCGAGATGATAGCCCGCTTCGTACCGATCGCCAGAGCCGTTATCGGTGTCAAGAATCTCAAGATCATCACCTTCGGACCGCGTCCTCAGGACTTCTTTGCCTGCAACGCCCCGATCAAGGGACTCTATGAGATGGGCATCGAGATCGAGGAGAACTCCGAGCTGGATCTTCTCGTCAGCTACAAGCAGCACGCCGGAGACGCCAGGATCAAGGACGTCTGCGACGACATGGCGAAAGAAATGGGCGAAGGCCGCTATTATCCGGAGCTTCTGGAGAGAATGGCGCAGTTCGAGCTCACGCTTCTTGACTGGGCCGAGCAGCACAAAGGCGCAAGAAAGTATGTTGCTTTCGCTGATAAGTGCTGGCCCGCATTCCCGGAGCAGTTCGGATTTGAGCCCTGCTTCGTGAACTCCAGACTCGCATCCAGGGGCATTCCCGTCTCCTGCGAAGTCGATATCTACGGCGCACTGTCCGAGTACATCGGCGCCTGCGTAAGCGACGATGCAGTCACGCTTCTTGACATCAACAACTCCGTACCGAAGTCCATGTGGGAAGAGAGCATCAAGGGCAAATATGACTATACTCTCACCGATACCTTCATGGGATTCCACTGCGGAAACACCCCCAGCTGCAAGATGTGCGGCGACAGGGCTATCAAATATCAGCTGATCCAGCACAGGCTGCTTGAGCCGGAAGGATCCGATCCTGATTTCACGAGAGGAACACTGGAAGGAGACATCGCACCCGGTGACATCACTTTCTTCCGTCTGCAGTGCGACAGCAACGGAGTCCTCCGCTCCTACATCGCTCAGGGCGAAGTCCTGCCGGTAGCGACCGGAAGCTTCGGCGGAATCGGAGTTTTCGCGATCCATGAGATGGGCCGCTTCTACAGGCACGTCCTCATCGAGAAGAGGTTCCCACACCACGGAGCAGTGGCATTCGGCCATCACGGCGCTTCTCTCTTTGAAGTGTTCAAGCTCCTCGGAGTAGGCGACATCCAGTACAACAGACCGAAGAGCCTGCCTTATCCCACGGAGAATCCGTTTGCCTAACCCGGTCTGCAAACTGACTTAAAGAAACAGAGGGCCCCCGTCTTAAAAGGACGAGGGCCCTGTCATTGCAGCGCTGACGTTTTAAGTGACGGAGAGGTCATATGGACGACAAGATCAAGACATTTACCGGCAAGGAGCTAAAAGAGCTGAGATACAACGCAGAGATCATGTCCGGTTATTACTTTGAGGACTGTACCTTTGTGGACTGCGTTTTCGATGCGGCGACGTTTGAGAACTGCACGTTCCGCAGCTGCCAGTTCATCAGATGCTCATTCGTGACCCCCATCGTGAGGAACACTGACATGAGGTTCTGCGATTTCAGGAAGTGCAGACTCATAGGTGTGAGTTTCATGAGCTTCGTGAACGACGAACATATACGCAAACCCGTCAGTTCCATCGAGGAATGCAGGATGTCCTACTGCCTGTTCAACGACATGACGTTCCAGGGATATGATTTCAGCAGCAATGAGTTCTCCAAATGCGAATTCACCGAATGCAGACTGAGAGGATCGGTATTCAGAGGCTGCAGCCTAGGCGGAACATCCTTCTCAAACACCGATCTGAGGGAGGCGGATTTCAGAAGGGCGGACGGCTACGTCATCGATATATTCAATGACAAACTCAAAGGAGCGAAGTTCTCCTCGCCCGAGGTGCTGGACCTCCTGGCAGCCCTGCAGATAGAGATCGAGTGAGTATTGACAATCCGGCACCGGAGGGATATATTGTTACCAACTTAAGACAGCAAACCGTTGAAAAAGAGAAGTAACCTGCATAACGGGGATCCAGAGAGCTCTCAGCCGGTGAGAAGAGAGTATTCACGCGCAGGCGAATGGACTTTTGAGGGCCGCTTCGATTCAAGGTAGAGGCGGACGGGAACTTCACCCGTTATCAATGGAGCGCGTATGATGGTACGCGAAGCGAGAGGATATTCGAAGAGAATATCAATTTGGGTGGTATCGCAGAAGTTTCAAGGCTTTTGTCCCATGGGGACGGAAGCCTTTTTTTGTTCCATCTGCCGCCTCAGATCATTATCACAAGGAGAAATCAAATGAAAACGATGAAAAAGATCCTGGCGGCCTTTATGGTGCTTGTGCTCATGTTTGCGCTCGCCGCATGCGGAGCCAAGGGCGGAGCAGATGAAGGGGAAGGAGGCAGCGTACCGGAACCGCAGGAGAAAACTGCGTTCAAAGCTGTGATCATTAAGCAGCTGGATCACGCCAGCCTGGATGAGATCGCTTCGGCGATAGAAGAACAGCTTAAGGCCGAGGCATCAAAAGCCGGCAAGACGATCGAAGTGAGCACAGTCTCCGGGCAGAACGATCCCACGGTCCTCAAACAGCTTGCAGAGCAGGCGATCGCGCAGGAGGCAGATGTGATAATTCCGATCGCGACGCTTGCGGCGCAGATCACGGCGGCTGCGGCGGAAGGAACGGGGATACCGGTGGTGTTTGCGGCGATATCGGACCCGGAAGGCGCCGGACTTGATATGATGGAGAACGTCACGGGTACCAGCGACGCGCTGAATGTGGCGTCCATGGTGGATGTGATGTATCTTCTCTGCCCGGAGATCGGAAAGGTCGGGCTGCTCTATTCGCTTTCCGAGACCAACTCGGAGAAACCGGTCAAGATCATCAAGTCGATGCTCGACGACCTCAAGACGGAGTACGTGGAAGCTACAGCTGAGACACAGGATGAGGTAAAGGCGGCGGTCTCGCTGCTGATCTCAGCCGGAGTCGACGTCATATTCACTCCTACGGACAACGTGATAATGGCAGCTGAGCTCGCGATCTATGAGGACCTCAGAGAGGCAGGCATAGCACATTTCGCCGGAGCGGATTCCTTCGTCAGAAACGGCGCGCTTGCCACGTGCGGGGTCAACTATTCCGAACTGGGCAGGAAAACAGCGGAGATGGCATTTAAAGCGGCGACTGACGGAATGGACGGTATAGAGCAGTACTACACCAGGCC
>JAFYZG010000069.1 GCA_017548825.1 Oscillospiraceae bacterium | reverse complement strand
TGGCCGGCTGTGGTCGCACCGTAGAACTGTCCTCCGATATATATGCCGGTAGCCTCTGTGACATCCATCCCGGACGCAGAAAGGATCTTATTAGCCACCACGTCCTGAGTATTGAGCTCCCCCGAATCCGCGACGGCGATGCTGAGGACAGCAGACGGTCTCCAGTCGCTGTCGTCGACCTTGATTATCCTTCTCTTGATCGTAGCGACTGCTTCGTCATAGACCGATTCTTTTTCTATATAACCTATGTCCTGCCCGCCCACCGTGACCTTGACGGCATAGGGCAGTTCCGCCACGTTTCTGATCACGAAGAAACAGATCACCAGGCATACGACCGGGAGTACCCTGCTCATGAACCTCTCGATAAGATGCCCGTTCCACCTGAATCCGTAGCGGAAGAAAGCCCGTGTCCTGTTCAGTTTGACGCGGTTCGGAGCATCCTTGATCTCTGCCATAAGATCGTGGTATCCCTTTACGCTCTTCACGCCCTTGATAAAGGGGTTGATAAGGTCAGCCACTACGCTGCAGATCCACCCCCACAACAGGGAGAAGATCTTTTTGAGGACCTTCCATACGCCTTTGAATAACCTGACGGCAGTGTGCCTGATCTTCCTGAACCTGTTGCGCCTGGCACGTATCAGGCTCGCTCCGATATAGTAAAGGAGGTTTCCTATATATTCTTTTGCATAACCCAGCAATTCGCCGGCAACAACGCGCTGCCGACGGTGGCGTCCGTCATTATTCCTTTTTCCGAACACCCAGCCTGCGGGTCCTAAATATCTGGTCATTAAATGTCTGTATTATTCCTGTTCTGTGCACCCGAATGATTTCTGGATACACATGGATATTATATCACTGTTTGCAATCCGAAAATGAAAACTGCCTGTTAATACGATACAGACGATGCATCACAGGTCTGCCTTTTCGGTAGAATACTGTATGAATCTCGGCCAGATGGTCCTTTCAACCGTGGCTTCTACATAAAGGCCTTCTTCAGTCCATTTCTCAGATAAAATGTTGCCTCTGTTCCTGAGGGAAGCAGCTCTCCCCGCTTCCTGGAAAGGAAACAGCAGGAAGCAGTGCACGACGCTCTCGGACAGCATCTCGCTGATCTTTTCCAGCAGCGCATCCATGCCATAGCCTGTTTTTGCCGAGACCGGAAGTCCGGGAAGCGCTTTAGACATGTCGTTCAGGTCGCATTTGTTGAACACCGTCATGCAGGGTATCTCGCTGTATCCCAGCTCCTCCAGAACTTCTTTCGTCACATCTAGCTGGCTTCCCCAGGACGGGTCGGATGCATCCGCAACGATTATTATAAGATCTGAGAACCTGACCTCATCCAGCGTGGACTTGAAAGCCTTAACAAGGCCGTGAGGCAGTCTGCTCACGAATCCGACAGTATCCACGAGCAGAACATGCTGCAGATTCCCGACCGCCAGTCTTCTGACGGTGGGATCGAGAGTCGCAAAAAGCCTGTCCTCCGCCAGCACATCGGATCCGGTAAGCCTGTTCATGAGGGAAGACTTCCCCACGTTCGTATAGCCGACGAGAGCCACCGTCGGGATGCCGTCTCTCTTCCTGAATCTTCTGGTCACCTCTCTGCGCTGTTCCATCTTGTTCAGTTTTTCCTTGAGAGACTGGATCCTGCTCCTGATATGTCTCCTGTCGGACTCCAGTTTCGTCTCGCCGGGGCCTCTGGTCCCTATCCCTCCGCCCTGCTGAGAGAGCCCTGAACCGGCTCCGAGCAGTCTGGGAAGCCTGTATTCCAGCTGTGCGAGCTCGACCTGGATCTTGCCCTCGGCAGTCTTGGCGTTCCTCGCGAAGATATCGAGTATCAGGACCGTTCTGTCGATGACCGGAAGGCCGGTGATCTCCTCCAGATTCCTCGTCTGGATGCCGGAAAGGCTGTCATCAACCACTATGATGTCGGCATCGAGCCGCTCCGCGATATCCTTCACTTCCTGTGCCTTACCGCTCCCGATATACGTGGCGGGATTCAGCTTGTCAGACTGCTGTATCACTTCCGCAACCGCATCTGCTCCTGCGGTATCGCAAAGCGAAACGAGCTCCGCCACCGATTCATCCGGATCCCATTCACCTGTATCCGCCGCCACCAGAACGGCTCTCTGTCTTTTTTCTGTATCTTCCATATGCTCTTTCTATATTCCGCTTTGACTGCTTTTCTGTCTATTATAATACATATCTCAGGCTTCATCCCTGTTATTGTCTATCTGCCCGTCTGATGCTATCATTACTGAAACGATTTTTTTTGACACGAGGTATTACCATGACCTGTCCCAGATGCGGTTCCGAATTGTTCGACGGATCTTCCCCATGCCCGCAGTGCGGCTATGCGGACGGTCCTGCCGCAGCCGAAACCTTCAGCCGGTATGCCGCCCAGAACGAAGATGCTCTGAACGGTTATCTGTCCTACACTGCAGGAAGCAGTAACGGTTCCTCAGAAAACAGATCTGCGGAAGATCCGTATATCTCCTCAGAAGACCGTTCCGTCAGGGACAGGGATACAAGCGGTGAATGGCTTCCCTACGCTTCCGTGATATGCGGAGCTCTTTCCGCGTATTCTTCTCCGATGATCCTTCCGGGGATCCTTCTCGGCATCACATCGGTCATCCTGGGGATCATAGGCCGCTCTTCCCCCAAGAAAAAGCTCGCTGTCATCGGTATCATAGCCGGACTGATAGGACTGCTGCTTTCCGTTCTGGTGGTGCTTTTCTATATCGGGATCTTCAAGCTGGTATATGACTTCCTTTTCGGAGGCTTCGGTTTCAGGATGTTCAGCGGATGGTGATCCGTTCACAAAATACAATCATAAAATCAGCTCCTGCATCGCTGCAGGAGCCTTTTTTGTTCAGTGTCATCCGAGAAATGCCGCAGCAGCCGAGCCTATGATGGTGTCATCATCCTGCATAATCAGTCTGTATGCCGCAGGATCGCCCAGAAGCATGTCGAGCCATTCTGTGAATTCTTCAAGGATCATACTGTTGAGACATATAGTCGATCCGTCCACGGCGATGTCGGTCGTCCCTTCTCCGCCGTTGCTCCTGATGCGCTTCACTACAGCTGCGACCAGGCAGGCCACCAGTTTGCCGGATCTCCTCTCCACTGACTCGAACAGTTCGTCCAGCGTTTTCGCGTCATCCTTTCCTTCGCACATCTCCACACACGGGCCTTCTCTCTTTTCCAGGAAATCTGCCATGTCCTTTGCACGGATATATCCTTTTTCTCTGAGGAAGCAGCCTGCTTTTTCGGAGAGCAGCCCTCTCTCACAGAGCTCCAGCGCGCTTAGGGAAGCGATCTCTCCGAGATATGCTCCTGAGACCATCTTCTCGAACAGCGCCGCTCCTCTGTTCCTGCTGCCGCTGTCTATCCTGGCATCAATGATGCCGGAAGGCACTGCGGAGAAGTATGCGGACTCCATGTTCACCGCCATCGATCCCCTGTCAACGGGAGGGATCTTGGTTATGTTCTCCGTCTTTTCGAAATATGCGGAATTCATACCAGTGCCGAGGATGAATCCGACGGCGTTCCTGCTTCCGGCGGTCAGAGCAGAGTACAGCACCGCTGCAGTGTCGTTCAGCACCGTGATCCGGGGAGTTCCCTGATATCCCGCTCTACGGAAGGCCTCCTCCATCCCCGCGCGGATCAGACTTCCTTCGCAGCCTTCCACAGCCACTTCTTTGCCCATGGTGATTATCCTGGCTTCTCCGTCGGGGAGTGACTGGAACGCGTAGGAGAAGCAGAGCACCACCCTGACGCTTTCCGGCATCAGCGGAAGGATCCTTCTCACGAATTCGTCGTACATCTCATCGGGAGTCACGCTTCTCTCAGTTCCGGGCATCCGTGATCTTCTGATATCCGGTATCTCCGGTCCGTTCTCAGTGAAAACGACCTTTGCCGCTCTGAGATTGGTCCCTCCCGCATCGATCACCGCGACAGGCTCATCCATTCTGATCTCTCCGTCGGCAAAGAGATACGCGGGGATCATCATCATGGATCCCTCTTCCCCCTGAAGCCCTCTCTCCATATGACGGTATATCTCTTCCGTCAGCTCTCCGGCGTCGATGCAGTCGGGATGGATCCCTATGTCCATCAGTACCCTGTAAAGTTCTTTCTCCATCAGCACTGCCTCTCAATGTTCAGATAGAATTCAACAGCTTTTCCGATCTTATCGAGAGGTATCCTCTCATTATTTCCGTGGATGCGTCCCCTCTCCTCTTTTGAGAGCTCCATCGCGGAGAATCTCATGACTTTATCGCTGATCCTGTTGAAATGCCGGCTGTCGCTGCACTGAACCATTATATAGGGCGACACGATCGCTTCCGTCCAGGTCTGCTCTATGGCTTTCTTTACCTTCCTCCATGCGTCTGAGTCGGTATCCGACACCGGAGAAGGTTCCTGAGACTGTCTTGCAGTGATCTCCACCTCAGGGTTGTTGACCACTTTTCTGAGGTATTCCAGGGCTTTCTCCGCTGTATCGCCGGCGATCAGCCTGAGGTTGGCGCCGACAGTCGCCTGCGGAGGTATCACGTTGTTGGCTGCGCTCCCCTCCATCTGGGTGAATGCGCAGGTCGTCCTCATGAGGGCGTTCATCTCCCCTCCGGACTTTTTGCAGATCATGTCAAGGACAGGCAGGAACAGCCACAGGTTAGCGAATATCATCCTGTACAGGAAGGAAGACCTCCTTCCCAGGGTGTCGTACATCTGCGCCACCGGGCTGCAGAGCGTCACGGGGAAGGGATGCGTCTCAACATCCCATACCGCTTTCGCGAGGTATCCGACCGGGCCGTGAGGCAGCGGTGCCGAGGCGTGTCCGCCGTTTCCTCTGTAGGTGAAATCGGCGACCAGCATGCCTTTTTCCGCAATTCCCACCATGGCGCATTTCTCAGAGACTCCGGGGAACACGTTCTCCACCACGGCTCCTCCCTCATCAACGACCATCTGAGGCTTTATCCCTCTGCTCTCGAGCAGATCGACTATATCGGAAGCTCCCTGACCGAACACCTCTTCGTCTCCGGCATAGGAGAAATATACGTCATTCTGCGGTACGAATCCCTTTTCTATCAGCGTCTCGGCGGCCTCAAGGGATGAGCAGAACGTGATCTTGGTGTCCAGCGTCCCTCTTCCCCAGAGTTCTCCGTTCTCAATGATCCCGTCGAAAGCAGGTTTGTCCCAGCCTCTCTCGTCGACCGGTACCACGTCGTAGTGGGCCATGAGGACAGAAGGAGCGGAATCGCTCTGGCCCTTCCACCTGAACAGCAGTCCGGTGCGTCCTACCCTCTCGTACTCGCAGACGCGGAACACATTGGGATACAGCTCCGGAAGCATAGACCTGAGCTTTTCAAACTCGCTCTCATCCTCCAGAGAATGGTCCTCATAGCTGACGGTCCTGCACATCACAAGCCTGCGCAGATGGTCCACCGCTTTTTCACTGTCGAAAGGAATGGGATCCGGCGCCGGACGCTCCTCGTCCACCGCCTTGAACCTTGCGGTCCTGATCAGCACGACCGCAGCCAGCGCAGCAAGAGCTGCCAGCACATACAACATCTGTTCATCCTCCGTCGATCCGCGTTTTTCTATATAAGATCTCTTTTACCGTTCATACTATTATTTTACTCGATTTCAGGGGCAATACTATCCGGACGGCACCGCAAAAAGCATCAAACATACAGATAATGTTCAAACAGTTTTCACATTGCACCTCTAAAATCATTCTTGTAAAGCGAAGGAGGCTCAATCATGAACGATCTTGAAAACAAAGTACCCGGCATGGAGAATGCCGATGATAACGATATCACAGAAGCGGTTGCTGAAGCTGAAGGCATCGCAGAAGGGCTCGCTGAGGTACAGGATGTCTGTGCCGAGGCCGCGTCTTGCGATACCCTTTCCGAAGTTGCAGATGCAGCTGAAACCGTGACCGAGGTCCCGGCAGAAGATGTCATTGAGACGGTATCCGCTGCTGTTGAGAACTATGCGGATGAAACAGCCGAGCCCGTATCTGAAGTCACGGCAGAGGATAGTCACGAAGAGGCATCCGGCGATGTCCCGGTCCTTGAAGCTGAAACTGCTGAAACCATGTCAGAGGCTGAGACAGAAGCAGAAGCCGAGCCGGTCTATGAGGAGTTCAGCGCAGACAGCGGATCCGGAGAATACCATTATTCCAGGCCTGACGCCGGCAGAAGCTTCGACACTGCCGCTGAAGTGAATTCAGCATACAGCAATTACACCTACAACAATCCCTATGTGTCGAATGACGCGCCGGTATACTCACATGACTTCACTGCTCCCAAGGCCAAGACACAGCGCAAGCGCAAACCTCTCGGACGCGGATGGCTCGTTGCTCTCTGCATCCTGCTCTCCCTGGCAAGCGGTTTCGGCGGCGCATGGGCCTACAACAAGTTCTTTGCCAAAGAACCGGTAGTCATCACGACCGTCAAAGAGACCACGACCACGAACCAGACCATCGTCTCAAGCCAGAACGTGGATCTGAGCGATGTAATTGCAGCCGCTAAAGAGAGCGTCGTAGAAATAACCACCGAGATCGTAAAGACCGGAAGTTTCTTCTCCCAGAGCATCTCCCAGGGCGCCGGAAGCGGTGTCATTATAGATTCCGACGGATATATAGCGACCTGCTACC
>JAFYZG010000068.1 GCA_017548825.1 Oscillospiraceae bacterium | reverse complement strand
CGTTGCTCTCCAGCCTCTGTCTCCTCATCTGCCATATCAGGTAAAAAGCACACAGAAGGAACGATGATCCGGACAAAAGAAACCCCCAAGCTTTCGGCTTGTTCCTGTCTATCTGCTCCGCATGTCCCTCAAATCCTGTGATGCATCTGTATCCGACGCTCTCCAATGTTTCTTTGACTTTCTCTATCTTCTTAGGGTCTTCCGCGAACGCCATGACATACCGGTACTTCATCCTCTCAAGGCCTGATGTCCCGCTCACGGAATCCTGTCCCGGCCATGTCTCGTGTTCAAACAGGATGGACATTACGGAAGCTACATCCTCCATCCCCGCGAACACTTTACCGCTCAGCACGCTGCTCAGCTGATCACCCCTGTCTTCTGTATCAGCTATTGCCACTATCTCCGCAGTCACCTGATCAGAACCGGAGATGCTGACTGATACTCTGTCACCTGCCGAAACATTATCTCCCAGCCATCGCGCTGTATCGCTCTGCATCACCAGCGGAAGCTGTGCTGACAGAGAGTCTTCAGATAAGGATATGTACTTCAGTTTCATGTCAGCGATGTGTTTTCTCTCTATCGCCCACACTGTAACCGGCACCGAACTTCTCCCGTAGCCGATCTCGGCTGAAAACTCATAAACTCCCGTAGCTCCGCTGATCCCTGATAAGCCGCTTACTTTGGATACCACGGACCCGTTTATCGCAGACCCGTCTTCCGTCTCCGTCAATATCACGCCTCTGAGCGGGCTGCCGCAGTATTCTTTCAGAAGGTCTCTTCTGAGACCCGGCCCGAAACTGTAGGCCAACAGTACCAGAACGATCCCCAGTCCCAGAAACACGAACGGGCCCAGGGGTCGCTTTTCTTTTGCAAGAAGTTTTCTGTTTATCCTGTAGTATTGGACAATGCTCATTCTTCTGTGTCTTCTGCAGCCATCCCTTTCCTGCGTCTGTAGACGACATATCCTCCTGCAGCCGCTGCCGCAGCCGTTATCCCGATCCATACCCACTTGAGGATGTTTCCGTTGTCATCCTCAGGCTCCGGTAGGATATCCGAACTGTTCTGCTGCTTCTCGCTTATCTGGTACTGCGCATCGCCTTCCAGAGTGTACGTTTTCCCGCTGCTGTCCTCATACCTGACGGTAAGCTTGATGGAGGTCTTACCTATATTCAGAGCCGATACGTATGCCGAGATCTCTCCCGTTCCTCCGGCTTCTATGTTCCCCAGGAACACTTCCTTTGACGAGATGATCCCTTCCGCACAGCTGAACGTCGCGAATACGTTGTATAGCGTCGACTTCCCGACATTGTATACAGCAGACTTCAGGCTGATGCTCTCCCCGACATATGCCTCGCCGTACGGATTGACGTCTATTGCCGCAATTCTCGCCTGCGGCGCTTGAGCTACAGTTACGGTGATAGTCTCGTTCGCGGACGACGACGCGTTGTTAACCGTCGTGTCGTACACCATTCTTACATCTATGTTGTACACACCCGGGGCCAACCCGTCCTTCGGCGTCATGCCCATGCTTATGGTCTTGCTGCATCCCGCGCCGAGATACGACACGAAAGTCGATGTCGTACCGGATGTGGAGGAGAACGCACCGCCCTGCGGCGTCACGGTTATCTCCATATTCTTTACCGCCGCGTTTCCAGATGTGTTCTTTACCGTCAGCGATAATACGAAATCATATCCCGGCTCTATCTCCGGAGGATCCGTGCTCACTGCTGACACTATCATCTTTGGCAGAGGCCTTGTATCAGGCTGAGGTTCAGGCTCCTCTTCCTTCTTCTCCGCAGTCACATATACCGGGATGAGGAACTGCACGGTACCGGCCGTGCCGGACCATGTGTAGTTCACATTCACCGGGATCTTGTAGTATCCCTCGTTCGATTCCGACCTGGCCTTGAGGTCAAACGGATATACGGCCTTGTCTTTTCCGTAGAACACCTTATAGTTCGACAGATCTATGCTGAACGGGAATGTGTTGATATCCGTGGATGTGACCATCTCCACGGAATCGATGATGAATCCTTCCTCTGCAGTAAACTCCACATCGAACTTCACGCTCTCCCCGGCCTTGACTGTCGGAGTGTCGCTCACGGACATCTTGACCGGATCCTGTACGGGCGGTTCAATAGGCTCCGGTTCAGGCTCCTCTTTCTTCTCTGCCGTTACATATACCGGGATGAGGAACTGCACGGTATCGGCGATGCCGGAGCCGGTATAGTTCACGTTGACCGGGATCTTGTAGTATCCCTCGTTCGCTTCCGTCCTGGCGGTAAGATCAAAGGGATACACAGCTTTATCCGCGCCGTAGAACACCTTGTAATTCGACAGGTCTATGTTGAACGGGAACGTGTTGATGTCCGTGGATGTCACCATCTCTACGGAATCTATGGTATACCCTGTTTCCGCAGTGAACTCCACGTCAAACTTCACGCTTTCTCCCGCCTTGACCTGAGGCGTATCAGCCACAGACATTCTAATGGGATCGCGCACAGGCGGATTCTCCGGTTCCGGTTCAGGCTCCGGATCTGCTGACGGTTCAGGTTCTGCTGCCGGATCGGACTGAGACTCCTGCTGTGCTCCTCCTGCTTCTCCGTTCTCCGCGCTGCCTTGCTCCGTTGTCTGCTTCTGCGCGGGCGGCGTTTCATCCTCAGCCATGACAGGCATGCACATGCATGCCATGATAACAAGACAAAGCAATACCGACAGTATCTTCTTTATCTTCATCCAGGTGTTCCTCCTGTTTCTTTCGTCTCTATTATCACGACCGGGATACCGGTCTTTTCCGTCTCTTCCATGATGAACTCTGTCACCTGTCGGATCTCTTCCTCATCAAGTCCCATGAACGGCTCCTCCGCTGTGATATACACAGGCTCCTGCAGGTATCTCTGCAGAAACAGCAGTTTCACTCTGTCTGCTCTGCCGAGTTCCGCTGTATCCATGTCGGAATCGAATCCAAAGCCTTGCAGAACGTCTTCCCGGATCTTACCGCTCGCTGCCAGTCCGATATTCTCCCGTACTGTCAGCTCTGCAAACACTTCCGAGCCTTTACGGATCCTGCCGATCATTCCCTTTTTTCTCTTGACCGTCCCGGCAGTGGGCTCCCTGTCCCCGGTGATGATACCGTAAAGCAGATGCGTTTCCTCCGCGCTGTCAGCTTTGACTGTCTTTACATCACCGCTGTTCACGGTCAGATCGTACCCGGATATGACTTTCCGAATCCCGTCGCCTTCCGCTACGTACAGGTCTGCGTTTTTTATCTCAAGCACCGTTTCCATCAGTCCCTGTACCTCTCCAGAAGTTCCTTCCTCATCACATATGCGAATGCTATGGACGCCGCCAGACAGCATACTGCGAATATCCTGTCCCCGCTGTCAGACAGCAGCGCCCCGAAATGCATCATCGGGTAGAGCCCGACGTTCTTCAGGCCTTTGATCCCAAGGATATTCAGCAGGACCGGACCCAGCAGCACGATAGACGAGAAGAACAGCACCGATACCGCGCTCTTTTGCCTGCCGGAGATATATGCCGTCACCAATGCGCAGATATAGCACGCGAGGAACCTGCATCCCGCCGTAATAAGATACAGCACGAATACGCTGATCCACCTCGGCAGCTGTGAATACTCCTGCATGCTCATCGCCGGCGCAAAGAATGCAGGAAGACCGTAATCCTTTGCCACCGATATCATACGCTCGAGAAGCGACATTCCCGCCACTGCGAGACTGATCGCGACGATGTTCCTGTGTTTTGCGCGCTGCAGGCGGTTCCTTCCGTTTGCCAGCGCGCCCAGAAGCTTATCCATCCCCGCTGTCTTTTCCTGACAGAAGATGTTGCAGCAGCAGATCAGGATGATCACAAACGCCTTGACCATGTCCGCCTTGTCTGTCAGCTCCTTGAGGTCGAACAGCTTTTTGTATCCCGTCTCGTACATGATCTGCGCGCCGGGATGCGACTTTACATAGGACACTTTATTCAGAAGATCTCCGAATGATTCCTTCCTCTTGTAGTCGTCGTAATGTGAATAATAGAACGCCTTATAGTCCTCAGGTGATACCAGGCCTCTGCTGTTAAGCTCCTCCATGCGGTCGATCTCACGGAATTCATCCGAATCCGCTATCGCCTGCATCTCGTCTCTGCATCTCTCATCGTAGGGGCCAGACATCGGTCTTATGTAAAGACTGTAGTAGATCTCTTTTGCAGTGATCAGGTTGTCCTTCTTTATCCCGGAATACACCGCCATCGCCAGCGCCGCAGCCAGCACCAGAGCCACACCGCCCAGAATGAAGTTCTTGTGGTCCTCCTCGCGCTGCACTGTGGTGGGCTTTGATACCGAGATCCTTTCCCGCAGCCACGACAGGACCGAGCCCCTGGCCTTTGGCTTATGAGGATATGCCAGAGCGAACAGAAGCGGGAACAGCAGCGACAGGATCACGAACGCGATCGCGATGAGGGCTTTGGACGAGAACGGCTGTCCGTTAACATCATAGTTGAGATACGTTCCCAGCCATTCGTTGATGCGCATCATACCGTACGGGTTGATGAACCGCAGCCATGCAAGTTTTGTGTTGGGAGATGCCGCTTTGTACAGAAGATAGTTTGCTCCGTAGAATGCCAGAGACAGGACCGTCCCCGAAAGGATCTTACCGGTCCTTTGGACTATCAGCATGACTGCGCCACCCAGGATGCAGGATACCAGCCACTTTGCGAATATGAATATCAGGATGTACTGCCAGATCCGCACAGGATATGTGAATCGCATGAGGAACGGCATCGCCTGGACGTGTCTCGTGAGAGAGCCAAGCCCGTACACGCCCGCGCAGTACCCGAGGTTTATGCCGTACAGCGCTCCCACGATGAACAGAAGGCTCACTGCCATCGCCAGATACTTGGCTATGGCCGTCCTCGCCCTGCCGTTCGGGAACGTCAGGATATAACTGTAGATACCGGTATCGTACTCTCCCGTGATAAGAAGACCGGAAACAAGCACTACGCTCAGGAGAATGAACAGATCCGTGTAGCTGAAGCTCAGCGCCGTATATACTCCCTGCTGCGGGTAATACTCTATGTCAAGATCCGTTTCTGCCAGCTTGCGGTAGTCCTCCGCAGCTTTGACCATGTTGCGGTAGGAGAATG